>NZ_NIZW01000047.1 GCF_002727185.1 Rhodopirellula bahusiensis | reverse complement strand
AGCTACTCACGTGGACTCCTCCGGAGCCAATTGGTTGTCAGCCACAGAGAGCACAGAGTTCACTGAGAACAGGATGGAGCTGAACCGTGGTGCATGGGGGACAGAAAATTCAACTCTGTGTCCTCGGTGATCTCTGTGGCTAAACCCATTGACCGACATTGGGATGGTCCGGCTACTTCACTCATGCTCATCCACGACGGCCCCGTCCGGGGCGATACTGTGATCGCCACCAACGGTCTCCCACCCCGAGCTACTCACGTGGACTCCTCCGGAGCCAATTGGTTGTCAGCCACAGAGAGCACAGAGTTCACTGAGAACAGGATGGAGCTGAACCGTGGTGCATGAGGGACAGAAAAATCAGCTCTGTGTCCTCGGTGATCTCTGTGGCTGAACTCACCGATCACAACCGAATTCTGAAGAATCCGGCGACGGAGAACCCTTTGTCACGGTCGAAACGTGAGCCGGTGGTAGGTGCGTTTGAACTCTTTGCGAACCTTTTGCCAAACCGTTCGTTCCGGTTTGGTGCGAATCGTTTCTGCCGCGGACATTCTTGGTTCGTCGCTTGGATTGGCAACAATCGTTCGGGCGATCAAATGAAACAGCGTTTCCTGATGCAGGACTGTTTGCCGACTCCGACGAATCGCATTCAAACGCTGCGAATAGAGATCGCTATCAAGGATCTGTTGGACTTGCTTGACCGAGCCATCGATGTCATCGAGATCGAGTATCACGTAACTGTCAGGATCAAACCAGTTTTCAATGTTGGTGCAACCCGCGTACAACGGCAGGGAGTATCCCAAGAACGCATCGCTGATTTTCTCGCTCCAATAGTTGGGCTCGCAAACATTCTCGAGCGACAAGTGATACGCATGCGGAAGGATCGCGTCAGCCTTGTCGTTCACCTCACGAATGCCGCGACCATACAGGTGCAAGCGGTCACCGATCGCTTCTTGCAACCGATAGACGAACCGCAAACGTTGCCGGTGGCCTTCGTGCAACACCTTGGTGGAGATGACCGCCGAGACGGTGGGCGTCTTCTCTGGCACGGGCAGCGTTTCGAGGTCTTCCAACCGACGCAGCGATTCGGTTTGCCTGCCGAAGAACCATGGCAAGCCACCATGACTGGGAACCCAAGTCCCGGTGAAGCCGGGGATGTTGTAGGGCGAGATCAAAACGCCAAATTGGTTGGCATTGCCGGCGCCAATGTCGACCGCGGGAGAAGGCTCGCCGGTGACCAAGATGCGTCGTGACCTGGGAATGGTCGTCGAGAGAACTTCCGTGGTCAGGTGAGCGACCACCAACCAGTCCACATTCTCCAAGTCATGACTGAAGTGCACCTGCCGAAGATTCGCGTCGCTCGATTCGCCAAGCGTCCCTGGGAACGCCGGTAGCATCCGATGATAAATCTCAGCCGCATTGCCAAAGGGAACGATGCCAACGCGGTCGGTCATAACAGTGGAGATTGGAGCGGTTGGAGTTAGGCTGCCTCGGCGAACGCAGGGGCCTGAAGTTGATCAATCCATTGGCAGACATGTTCGACGCCGACCCGGTTAATGGCTTCCCGATGGGGCAATCCGCCGCGGGCTTTGTTTTCCATTGCCAATGCGTGTTGTTGGTACGGTCCGCGAGCGGAAGGAGATTCGGTCCCTTCCATTGGACCATATAAACCAACCACATTGGCACCTGCAGCGACGGACGCATGCAGCATCGGTGTGTCTTCCGCGATCACCACTCGGGCCAATGGACTCAGTGCAGCGGCCAATGATAGCGTCATGTCCGGTGCGAGCGAAGCGGCGTCCCCGGCGCAAGCAACGATCTGCTCGGCCTTCAATCGTTCCTCGAACGTTCGCCAAGTCACGATGGAGTGCATTTGAAAACGATCGGCCAAGTAGCGAGCCGTCGCGGCATAGCGATCGAACATCCATCCCACCGAAGTCAAGACTCTTCCAGAATCCATCATCGCCAAATCTTGTCCGGCCCAGCGATGACGATATCGCATTGCCGATTGGTGATCAGCTGAATCCACCGGCCAATCGAATTTGGCTTGCGGACGATCAATCTCGAGCGGAGTCAGCAATTCCAACCGACGATCCACCACGTGATGAAACACCGGAGTCACCAGCTCGTTGAGCAAGCTGCGTCTCGGTGCAAAACGTGGCATCGTGTCCCAACCGATTCGACGCGTGGCACCCGACAACTGGCAAACCAAAGCGGAAACGAATGAATCATCGCAATCGATGGCGACATCAAAGGCTTGTGAATTCAACGTTTGCTTGACGCTTCGAATGCCGCGTGGCGATCGGTTCCACCGGACCGGCAGCTCCAGGACTTCGTCGATGGCTGCGTGTTGTTCCAAGAAGTCCGTTTTCTCGACGCCCACTGCGATGCTGACATGCGAGTCGGGAAAATACTCTTTGAGCGAGCAGGCGACCGGCAACGTCAAAATGCAATCGGAGAGATCACCAGGTTGGCTGAGCAGAATCCGCATTGGAGAAGATGGCTCAAGAGACATAATCAGGATCCGTTGAAAAGCAGGATTCGTGGTCAACGCGACGGACGCGAAAAGGCACTATCGACTCGAAATGGATCGAAACGCACGAATGCGAGCCCGCGGGGCCAACCCACGAGTGTCCACCGGCTGATCGAGCACGTAACTGCCGACATTGCCAGCCTGGTCCGTGGCATCGATTCGCAAATAGATCTGACGAGGCAATTGTGGGTCCGCGGGCCACACATAATCACCCAGGTTTCGCAACCCGGCGGCGATCGTGGTCCACGGTCCTTCAGGTGTATCACTAAAGGAAAGCGTGATCGGACGCGACATCAAATATTGGTCTTGGCATCGATAGGCGATCACCAACGAACCGGCTCGGTCGGCTTCCCCGTAGCGAGCCCCCGTGATGCTGACCTCGGGTTCGGTCTGGTCGACCACCACCACGATGTCCGGTGCATCGCCACTGAGCGGACTGGGGCTGGTCAAACCATTCGCGGCCACGACCACGATTTGGAATCCGAAGATGCCTTCGCCGTTCGTTTCGATGTCAAACGGGCTGGCTTTGTCAGGGTCCGTGCCCCAGCGTTTCCAGTTCAGCCCACCATCGGTGGTCCCATAGAGCTCGATCGCTTCGACACCGCGGCCGCCAATCGCTTCGATTTCAAAATCCAAGCTGAATCGGTTGCTGTCGCTGTGCCGAATCACAGAACGTTCCGCCAACCGTTTGAGATCCAGTGTTTCACGCGGATCCAATGTTGTGCGTTCCATCGTCGCGGAACTGGCACGTTGCGACTGGTACCGCATTTCGGATGGAGCCTCCGCCGAACGTCCGTTTGCCTGATTGCCGGAAGCACTGCCGCTCGACAACGGATCGCGACTTTTGCGGTCACCGGTGATCGGCGACCAAGGTGACTGCACCGGTTCCTTCGAACTTTGAATTTTGTCGACCGGAGGAGTTGGTTCCGGAGCGTTCAACTGAGACGGCGCGTTTGTGTTCAGACCAGCCGGCGCGGGAATCGACTCCGGTTGCGATGGCCCCACATGAAACGGCGTTTCAGGTTCCGCCGACGAAGAACCACCGAGCGACTCTTGAGTAGGAGCTCGAACTGCTGGCGTTTGTTGGCTGGGAACTTGAGCCGCTGGTGACTGCGTGGTCGGAGCCTGGACGGCTGGCGTCTGAGGACTGGGCAGTTGCGGTGTCACGGACTGTGGCGAAGGCCCACGCGATTGCGGTGCCGGTGTGTTGAGCGGACGCATGGCTTCCGCGGGTGTTTGTGGACGCGAGGGTGCCGGCAAGGATTCTGCTTCGGGCGTATCGATGTTTTCGATGCTTCGTGTCGCTCCGATTGCGGAATTGCCCGGCTGTTCTCCAGCTCGATTTCCTGCAACAGGACCCGCCGGTTCGGACATCATTCCCGAAGGCAACGGCAACATTTCGGGGCCGTCCAACGCGGCGGGTCCACTGGTTGCGGACGAAGCCTCACCGGGCAGATCGCCGAACCCCTGGAAGATGCCTTGCCCGAACGAGGGGCCGTAGCCGTTGGGTCCCGATGCGAATCGAGTGGTGGGCTTGGATGCGACGCGTGGTTTCTGAACCAGTTCGCTGACGATGGTTTCGTTGCCAGCCTGATCGAGAGCACGAAGACGCAGCGACAATTGTTTCCAATCGTCTTTTGGATGCAGCTGCAACCTGCCGGTGTTGCCTTCTCGTTCGACCGTCGCGACCTGCCATCGACGAGTCGTGTCGGTGACGTAGTGGACGGTCAGCTGACGTGTTTCGGTTGCATCACGAATCGTGAACTTCGCCACGACTCGGCCATCAGCGTCTGAATCGGCTTCCAGATCGATTTGCGGACCTTGCGTGTCGACCACCACTTTCAATTCCGGAACGATTGGTCCCGGCGGGAATGGCCGCCCATTGGCATCCAGCGTTCGGGTGGCAAACCAAAACGTGCCCTCACCAGATTCGCGAATGTGAAACTGGCGAGCGTCCGGTGGTTGGCGATCCAGCAACTTCCACTGTCCCGGCGCGGAGGCGACCTGAGTCCGGGCCCCGACCTGGGTGTACGGATTCTCTTGAGGAAACGGCCCTGATTGCGATTCCTGCATGTTCCCGCGGGATGTTTCCGACGGATCGGCTGGATTGGGTTGGTTTGCGGGAACCGCCACGTACAATTGCACTTCGACGGGCGCTGTTCCTGCTGTCGCAATGTTGAACGGAATCTGGAACGAGTCCGAATTCATGATCACGTCGGCCACTTCCTGAGCCGAGGTGGGCCGCGAATCCGCGACCGTGCCGCCGGCCAATCCTGCCGCCACCACTGCCGCAACCCAGGCACGCCGAAACGCGGTGGAGCGACGGTTCAAACGACTTTGGTGCTGGTCAAATCGCATGGTTTGGTCAAAATCTGGTTTGGCGTGAATTCATTCGACGTCAATTCGAGCGTCACCGCGCATCGACAATCCGTGTTTCGAACATCGGCGTTTCCCGACTGTGGACTTCAACCATTGACCGCTAACAATCCTCAAAATCGTTACGACTACGATGTCGTCGTTATCGGAGCCGGTCATGCGGGAACCGAAGCCGCCGCCGCTGCAGCTCGCCTGGGCGCCAAAACGGCTCTCCTGACGACGAATCTGGACACGGTCGGGCAAATGTCCTGCAACCCAGCCATCGGTGGAGTCGCCAAAGGTCAAATCGTCCGCGAAGTCGACGCCCTGGGCGGCTTGATGGGCGAAGCGATCGACGCCACGGGAATCCAATTTCGGATGCTCAACCGCCGCAAAGGCCCGGCGATGCACAGCCCCCGTGCTCAAGCGGACAAAAAGGCCTACCAGAACTTCATCAAGTATCGGATCGAGACCCAACCCAACCTTGACCTGCGGCAAGAAACCGTCGAGGACTTGATCACAGAACCGATCGCCGACGGACAAGACCGCTTGGCCAATCAGCGAGTCATCGGGGTGCGAGTTCGCGGGGACGCGGTCTATCACGCGCCGACGGTGATCCTGACGACCGGCACGTTCTTGCAAGCGATCATGCACACTGGCAAATCGCAATCCGCCGGAGGACGCGCGGGAGAAGGAACCACGGCGGGACTGAGCGGCGCGCTGCACCGAATGGGTTTCACGCTGGATCGCTTCAAAACCGGGACGCCGCCAAGGCTCAACGCTCGCACGATCGATTACTCGGGACTGGAGGAGCAACCCGGCGACGATGACCCGCAGCCGTTCAGCTATCTCAACGATGCAATCAGCCTGCCCCAGATGGCGTGCCACATCGCGCACACCAACGAACGTGTGCATGATCTGATTCGAGCGAACCTGGATCGAGCCCCGATGTACAGCGGCCAAATCGATTCCCGAGGCCCGCGTTATTGCCCGTCGATCGAAGACAAAGTCGTTCGCTTTGCCGACAAGTCCAGCCACCAATTGTTCCTCGAACCCGAAGGCCGGCAAACTTGCGAGGTCTACGTCAACGGGATCTCGACCAGCCTGCCGCGTGATGTTCAAGACGCGATGTTCCGATGCATTCCCGGCTTGGAAAACGCCGCGATCATGCGATACGGGTACGCCGTCGAATACGACTACTGCCCGCCGACTCAGTTGTGGCCGCACCTGGAATCCAAAGCCGTTGCGGGGCTGTTCTTTGCCGGCCAAATCAACGGCACAACTGGGTACGAAGAAGCCGCCGGCCAAGGCTTGATCGCGGGCCTGAATGCCGCTCGCACTGCCGCATCGAAAACGCCTTGGGTGCCTTCCCGACAGGACGCTTACATCGGCGTGTTGGTCGACGATTTGGTGACGAGCGGCACCGACGAGCCCTACCGAATGTTCACCAGCCGCGCTGAATACCGGTTGCTTCTGCGACAAGACAATGCCGACCGCCGACTGACCGCTCAGGCCGATGAATTGGGTCTGATCGATGCCGCTCGACGCGAACGGTTCCATCAGAAGCTGGCTGAGATCGAACGAGGAACCGAGCTGTTGAAACAAGCCAAGGTTCAACCCGAATCGGGCCCAACCGTTCGCGGTGATGTCTACCTGCGTCGTCCCGAGGTGACCTGGGACGTGATCGCCGAGCAGGTCCCTGAGCTCGCGAGCATCGGTAGAGGTGCGGCGGAACAATGCTCGATCGACATCAAGTACGCCGGCTACATCGATCGCCAACAAGCCGAAGTCCACAAGCAATCGCGACATGCGGAGAAGACGATTCCCGTTTCGTTTGATTACGACCGAATCGGACCACTTCGCAACGAAGCGAAAGAAAAGCTCACCAAGGTTCGGCCGTTGAATTTGGGACAAGCCAAACGGATCAGCGGGATCACACCAGCGGACTTGGCGCTCGTGCTCGCTCACCTCGAAAACAACTCGCTCTCGCAAGCGAACTCAGCCGCGTCGGGCGATTCCACTTCGTCTGACGAAACCACCCAACCCACCTCCTCTGCTTCGGATTCCCATTGACCGCCGATCGAAACACGCAAAACCCCAACGCACAAAGCTCCTTTGCAATGATGTGCTGCGCCCACGGCGCAGAAACCTTGGTCAAAGAACAAATCGCCAGCGAAGGATGGCGTCTCGCTTTTTCGCGGCCAGGCTTCGTCACCGCCAAGCACGATCAAACGAAGCGATCACCGACTGGGGTTTTCATTCGGACCGCGGCTCGATCACTGGGATCGGCCAAGGGCAATCACTCGGCGGAGATGATTCAAAAGCTGCAACAATGCATCGCGTCTGAAACGGTGCCGTTTGATCAAATCCACGTTTGGCCGCGCGACCGCACCGCGATCGGACGATTTGATTTCGAACCTGGCATCGATGAAGTCTCCGCAGCGGTCGCCGATGAGATCTGGTCCGCCCTGCATGACGGTTCCACGACCGGCGGCCCTGGCTTGGCTTGTGCTCGCCCCAATCAAATCGCCGAAAACGGCCAGCGGATCCTCGATGTCGTTTTGGTCGATCCATCGCAGTGGTTCTTCGGAACTCACGAAGCGACGACCCTTCCGACACGCTGGCCCGGCGGAGTCCAACCCATCGAACCCGCGTACGAACCAATTTCCCGCGCCTACTTCAAAGCGGCGGAATCGATCGCTTGGAGTGGATTCGACATGCGACCGGGTGACTTGGCGGTCGAAGTCGGAAGTGCTCCCGGGGGAGCCTGCGGCCGATTGCTGGAACTGGGCATGCAAGTCATCGGCGTCGACCCGGCCGATATGGACCCTCGAATCGGAGATCACCCACGATTCATTCACTACCCCGCTCGAGCCGGCGACCTTCCCCGCCGAGTTTTTCGCGGAGCCAAATGGTTGCTGGTCGACTCAACCGTGAAACCAGATGCGACGCTCAGCACCGTCCGCAACATGGTGGACAGTCGCGAAACGAGTTTCCGTGGCTTGCTGATCACAATGAAACTTGGCGAATATGAAAACGCGACTCACTTGGAACGCTGGTGCAACTTCATCCGCACCTGGGGAATCGAGCGTTTGGAAGTACGCCAACTGGCTCGCAATCGCTGCGAAGTCTGCGCAGCCGTGACAATGCGAGCCTGATCGGAGGCTGAGCCGGCTACTTTTGGCTCAGAAAAGCGGTTGTCGACGCGATTTGCGAACGAGACGCCGCCAAAGTGAACATGCGATCACACAAATCGCGTTTCGAACAGACTTTCCACAAAGCAGGAACGATGAGGGGGGAAGTGTCTCGCAATTGGCGAGAACATCTTTCTCTGCCGAAGCTTGCGTAGAAACGCTGTAAGGGTTGAGCTTGGTCAATTCATGCATCTTTCACACAACAAATCTTGTCCCTGCCCCTCATCCTGCCTACACTTTGCTCGCACAACTTACCCAATCTCCCACGATTTCAATTTTCTCGGTGATTTTGCCGTGACTTTTGGGGAGACTCCAACAAAACTGTTGTGCAGTCTGGGCAGAGAATCCATCAAAGCTCAGAATGAAGACTGAATTTTAGGCAATTGAGACACCCTAACCAGAGACACACCATGAAACGCTTTGCTGCCTTCGCTGGCATGCTCGCGATGACGATGACCATCGCCGTCGCTCAAGACTCGAACGTCAAATTGAATGACCACCTGACCGTTCCCCAGTGGGTGAACCCAGCAGTTTCTGGCGAGCTCTCGGGCCGCCTGATCCTTCCTTCAACGGACGGATCATCGGAAACGATCGCGGACGCAACCATCGTGATGACCGACGCGTCGGGCAAAACGTTGCGTTCGAAGAGCAATGCTGAAGGTGACTTCACTTTCACAGGCGTGGCTCCTGGCGTTTACGCACTGTCCGCTCGTGCCGACGGTATCTTCGCATGCTGTGCAATGCACGTTGTCAGCGACGACATGGCTTCATCGGAAATGTTCCCGAAGACTGCTGAAATCGCTGCTGCTGGAATCGACTACTCGATCATCAAGTCGTCGATCATTCGCTACTTGCCACCAGCTGGCAAAGACAGCCTGACGTCGATCGCCAAGGCTGACTTGAAGGGAATCTCGAGCCAAGTTGTTGGTGAGAACCTCTTCCGCGTCGCACAATCCAACGGTGGCATGAAAGGCCGTATCCACATGGCTGGTGCTGAAGGCCGCAGCCTCACCGATGCTGGACTCTTGAACATTTTCCTGATCCACGACGGCGAAACAGTTGACCGTGTTGTCAGCAACCGTGACGGATCATTTGAATTCGCTGGTGTTGATGCCGGCGAATACTCGATCTTGGCAATTGGTTTGTCCGGAATGGGCATGGCTGGTTTCGAATTGGTTGACGAAGCAACCGCCAACGCCGAAACCGCTTTGGTCAACGCCAATGGCGAAACCTTCGTCGGATTCGGACAGGCCAGCGATTGCTGCTGCTGTTGCCCTCAGTTTTCAATGCAAGTTGCTCCATTGCCAATGGCAATCGAAGCCTGCAACGAAGTTGTGATCGGTGAATCGATCGTTGTTGAAGAAACCATCATCGATGATGGCATGATCGTGGAAGATGGCTTCGGTGGTGCAGTGGATGCCTTCGGCAATCCAGTGGACGCATTCGGAAACCCTGTCGGTGGCGGCGGATTCGCCGGTGGTGGCGGTAGCTACGGAGGCGGCTTTGGTGGCGGCGGAGGCGGTGGCTTCGGCGGCGGACTGGGCGGAATCGCTTCGCTCGCTGGCTTAGGCATCGTTGCAGCTTCGCTGGATGACGACGACAACAACGTCTTCCCACCACAACCTGCCAGCCCAATCGTTCCCTGATCGATCACATTCGATTCGGACTCACTTAAAAGGTCGCGGGACCGTCTCAACCCGCGGCCTTTTTTCGTGCGCCGATCGTCGTCGGCTTCCCTTTCTGGCATAATACCAGAAAACTCAGACCTATCCCTTTCCCTCCTCTCTCCCAATCCCACCTGAGGACCCTATGAGTCTTGTTGAAGGTGCTCCCGCCCCAATCAATCCCGAAGTCCAAGCCGCCGCGGCAAAGGCACTCGATCAGCTCAACGAACACACTCTGAAAACCGTTCATTGGCACTTCAGCGATGACACGGGATCGCCGTTCTGGCTCGAAAAGAAGGCGGAACTTAACTTCGACCCGCTCACTGACGTGAAATCGTTCGATGACCTGAAGAAGTTCCCCCACTTTGAGGACGAATGGCTCCGAGGCGGTCCCATCAATCGCTGGGTCCCCAAAGGTCATGCCGGCAAACCCGTTTACGTTTTCGAAACGGGCGGGACGACCGGAATCCCCAAAAGCCGAATGGTGATCGAGGATCATTGGAAGGATTACGAGCTGTTCAGCGACACGCTCCCGGATGAGCATTTCCCGAAAGGGTCAAACTGGCTCATGCTCGGCCCCAGTGGCCCGCGCCGCCTTCGTTTGGCAGTGGAACACCTCGCACAGCACCGTGGCGGAATCTGTTTCTGCATCGACCTGGACCCTCGTTGGGTTGTCAAGTTGATCAAGAAGGGGTGGATGGACCACCTCGAAGAGTACAAGAAACACTGCATCGATCAGGCCATCACGATCTTGACCGCGGGACATGACGTGAAATGCATGTTTGCCACGCCCAAGTTGCTTGAATCATTGAACGAGGGGCTCGAAGAAAAAGGCACCTCGCTGGCGGAAGTCGGCATCAAAGGGATATTTTCCGGCGGCACGGAGTTCACACCTCAGTGGACTCGATTCGCCGTGGAAGAAATGCTTGGCGGATCGCCCGATGAAGGTGGCGTGTTCATGACTCCCACCTATGGGAACACGTTGATGGGGCTCGCTTGCAGCAAACCCATCACCGCCGCGGATGGGTACAAGATCAGCTACTACGCACCACAACCTCGCGCGGTCACCGAAGTCGTTCAGTTCGACGACTACAACGCCAAAGTTGGATACGGAGAAACGGGCCGCGTGAAGCTTTACACGCTGACGGATGAATTCTTTGTGCCTGGATTCATGGAACGTGACGAAGGCGAACGCGAACAGCCTTTTGACACCTATCCCTGGGATGGGGTCAGCGGCGTACGTCCGTTCCACGAATTGGCGAGTGCCACCACCGTCGGCGTCTATTGATTGACGCTGCCGTTCGGCACATCGACATCACCCTCGTTCCACCTCCGACTTCAATTCGACATCCATGATCACACTGAATCCTCTTCGCTGGGGCAAACAATACGAGTCCCTCGAGTTCAACGACGTCGTTCACTTTGATACGGGTGAACCGATCGCACGCATCGGAACAGTCGGCGGCGGAATCGTTGGCCGCGATTTGCGAGTGGCCCATAAAGCTCGCGAAGCGCTCCTCGAAGTTCCCACCAACGAACTGCTGCAGATGTGCCGAAAGGCCGCCGAACTGTTCGAGAAAGAGACATTGACGGTTGGCGACTCGCAGCAAACCGTTGACGATTTCATTCATCAACAATCGGCTAGCACGGGATTGCCCGAGCACATGTGCCAGTCCAACATGGCCAAGAACAGTTTCGTGCTCAGCAACATGGAACAGATCTTGGACTGTTTGACCCGTGGATTGGACCTTTCGATTCTGTCGAAGGGCTACGGAGAAGAAGGCCGCGGCGTCACCGTGAGCTATCAAGCACAGACACCGATCTTGGGTGCCATCCTGCCGAACAACTCACCTGGCGTTCATACGCTTTGGTTGCCAGCGATCCCAATGCAAATCGGGTTGGCTCTCAAACCCGGTTCGCAAGAACCTTGGACGCCATACCGAATGGTCTCCGCCTTCATCGAAGCCGGCGTTCCATCGGCCGCATTTGGTTTGTACCCCGGTGGACACGACGCGGGCGGAGCCATCATGGCCAAGACCGCACGCAGCATGATCTTCGGCAGCGCCCAAACGATCGCTCAACACGCGGGCAACCCAAAGGTTCAACCGCATGGTCCTGGATTCTCCAAGATCTTGCTCGGCGACGACATCGTCGACGATTGGGAGATGTTCTTGGATGTGATGGTGGAAAGTGTGCTGAGCAATTCCGGTCGCAGTTGCATCAACTGCTCCGGCATCTGGGCCAGTCGTCATACACGAGAAATCGCAGCTGCGATCGCGGAGCGAATCGGACCAGTCGATGTTCGCCCACCAAGCGACCCCGAGGCCCAGTTGGCAGCCTTCACCGTTCCTGCCATGGCAACCGGAACTTACGCGATGGTTCAACAGGACTTGGCCGAGAGTGGTGTGACGGACATGACGGCCGAGTACGGTGAGAAGCTGATCGAACGTGATCACTGTGCCTACCTTCGTCCGATGGTCGTTCACGCTGATTCGCCTGACCGAGGTGTCGCGGCGAAAGAATACATGTTCCCATTCGTCAGCGTCGTCGAGTGCCCGCAGGACCAAATGCTCTCTCGGATCGGCACCAGCCTGATCGGCACGGTGATCACATCGGACGAGAAATTCATCCAAGCCGCATCACGGTGCGTGGACATCGACCGACTGAACATCGGACCATTGCCCACCAACCGCTTGAATTGGTTGCAGCCTCACGAAGGCAACATCATTGAGTTCTTGTTCGCCAACCGCGCGTATCAGATCGCACCGATGCCGGCCACAGCCAACGTTTGAGCTAGAACCTGGCACCTGAGTCACATCGACTCAACCAAATCTTCCTGACGCCGCGAAAGCAGTTTGCTTTCGCGGCGTTTCTTTTTGGCCTCATCCAACACTCAGTTGGCTTTGCGAAGGCGTTTGGCAACATCCGACAACTCGCTCGGTTGCGATTGAATCGATTGTTCCGGTTTCTCGGGTGTGTTGCGAAAACACCCCAGGAATCAACCGGCTGTTGCCGCATGTCCACTAACGTGACCTACCTTTCAGCAGACCAAGTTCGATTGGCAGCACGGTGTCGATCGACAGAGGCAATCGCAAACGCGAATGGTCCACAGAAACCGCGGGGGACGCCAAACATGATCAAGCTCACTCGACTCGACGGCGAAGCCTTCGTTCTCAACGCCGAGCTGATTCGATACGTCGAACGACGCGGTGACACCTTTGTCACCTTGAACAACGGCGAACGGCTGGCAGTCAGGGAAACGATGGACGAGGTCGTCGACCGATCCATCGAATATCAACAACGCAAACATTTCCTGCCGCCGATGCCAACCACGCTTGGTTCAGCACCAACGGATTCCATCCCACACACGACTTCCTAGAACGAAGAAACCAATCCAATGGACATCGCCAGTCTGCTCGGCCTGATTTTCGCAATCGGTTTGATCCTCGTCTCTATCCTCTTGGGTAACGCACCGTTCTCCGCCTTCATCGACATCCCATCAGGATTGGTGGTGGTCGGGGGTGCATTCGCGGCTGCTTTGATCTGCTTCCCAATGGGATCGATTTTGAAGAGCCCGATCATCGCATTGAAAGTCATCTTGAACAAAGGCGAAGATCGTCTGGCTTTGATTAAATCAATCGTCGAACTCGCAGAGATCGCACGCCGTGATGGATTACTGGCTTTGGAATCAAAGATCGGCGAGATCAACAACTCACTCGTGAAGACCGGACTGCAAATGGCAGTCGACGGAACGGCACCCGAGATCGTGGAAGAAGTCCTTCGCACCGAAGTCGCTGGGATGGCGATGCGTCACCGCGAAGGCAAATCCATCATGGATCAACTCGGTCGATTCGCTCCGGCGTACGGGATGATCGGGACGCTGATGGGACTGATCATGATGCTCCAAGACATGTCCGATCCTTCGGGAATTGGAGCCGGTATGGCGGTCGCACTGATCACGACGCTGTACGGAGCCATCGTGGCCAACGTGTTCTTCAGCCCCTTCGCTGAAAAGCTGGGGCTGATGAGCCGCAACGAACAACTCAGCATGGAAATCGCCATCCGTGGCGTCATGGCGATTCAGTCCGGTGAAAGCCCGCGAGCGATTGACCAGAAACTGCAGACCTATCTGCCAGCCAAACAAAGGGAACTGCAGTAATGGACGATGAACCAGAAGAAATCGGCATTCCCGAATGGGTTGTCACGTTCGGCGACATGATGAGTTTGCTTTTGACGTTCTTCATCATGTTGGTCTCGCTCAGTGAGATCAAAGAAGAGGAAACCTATCAAGCGCTCGTCGATTCAATGCAGCAACAGTTTGGCTACAAACGCACACTCGAAGCGTTGGCACCAGGCGATGCGAAACCGCGTTCGATGGAATTCTCCGTTCTCTCGACCACTGGCCGAGCCAAGAAAAAGGACACCGCTCGAGGTGGCGTTCCTGAAAAGGCTCCGATTGGAGAAGAGCATCACGTTCGTATTGTTCGGCCAGGTCACATGACCGCGGTTGGCAGCGTCGTGTTCTTTGAAGTCGGCAGCGATCTGCTGACTCCCGCCAGCCAACGCATTTTGGAACAAACCGCCCAACAACTTCGTGGCAAGCCACAACGCATTGAAGTCCGTGGTCACGTTTCGGCAGAGTTTGCCGCTCGTACCGTTGGAACCGATGAGGCCATGTTGTTGGCCATTCGTCGTGCCGCTGCCGTCAAACGCTACTTGGTTTCCAAGCAAGGGATCGCCTCGGACCGTTTCCGAGTCTCCTCAGCCGAAGCAACCGAACCAATCACCCGCAACGCAACGATCACCAAATTCGGCAACGACTCGCGTGTCGAAGTGTTCCTGCTCGATGAAACAGTGGAGGACCCCAAAGGGACCTCCGATTCCGACTCCAACGACCAAAGTCCTCAGGCTTAAGACAATCCGATGGCCGACGAAAACAAAACCGACGACAAACCTGAACTCGAGGATGCTCCGGCAAAACCTCGCAGTAACACCAGTCTGATCGTTCTGTTCGTGGGAATGGTGGTCGTCCTCGAAACAGGAATGTTCTTCTTCCTCGTCCCGAGTGCAGAACAGGTCAGCGCCCTCGCAGAAGCGGAACTGATTCAATCGGTTCAAGAGGGTGCCGAGAAGGCTGAACAGGAACAGTCCGACGAAAATCAAGAAATCGAATTTGATTTGGGTGCGTTCGGTGAGACCTTCAGCCCGATCGAAACCGAACGGTCTTTCCGAGTGGAATTGAGGCTCTACGGGCTGATTCGCAAGAAAAACCGCGATAAAATGACGAAGGAGTTCGACTCCAAGAAGGGCCGTCTTCGTCATGCGATCCGAATGAAGATCCGAAACAGCGAACTGAATGAGCTCACCGAAAACCAATTGGGCTTGCTACAGCGTCGAATTTTGACGACATGTAACCATCTTCTGGATGAAGATTTATTGCTGGGTGTCGGGTTTCACGAATTCCAGCTGATCGAGGAGTGACACGGAGTGCACGATCGTGAGCGAGACGGAGAATCAAACGGAATCCAGCGAACAACTCAATACGGATGATATTGAGGCGTTGCTCAATGAAGCATCGCAATCCCTCGCTGCCGCAACCGGCGACAAAGAATCCACCGAACGCGATGTGCCGCGACCATTCGCCCTTGGCGATCTCTCGCCAAACTCACTCGGTGAAGCCGCCCACGATGTCGATCTTCTCGGCGAAGTCGAGATGGATCTTCGCATCGAACTGGGACGCACCCAAATGCGACTCGAAGAAGTCCTGCGTCTACGTGCAGGCAGCGTCGTTGCTCTGGACAAGCTAGCCGGTGACCCCGTCGACATTTACGTCAACGGTCGACTGATCGCACGTGGCGAAGTCTTAGTCATGAACGACAACTTCTGCGTGCGGGTGACTGAATTGGTCGGAGCTTCTTCATGATCCGTCGCATCACCGCACCGGCCAACTGCCTCGTACTGGCCTTCGTCACAATCGTTTGCGTTGGCGAAACCGCCGTCGCGGACCAAAGCTACCTCAGCAACACGCTGCCATCGCAAAGTGTTTCACCCGAAGCACCCAAAGTCGTCGGGCGTGGGTTCCCTGCTCTGTCGACTCGTGCGGAGAATCAAGAAGCGTCTGCATACCAACTTCCGTCGGAAAGCAAAGGCTCCGGTCTCGAACTCAAACCCGATGGCGAATCTTCGCGATCAAAAAACATCGCACCGCTTGTCACCGTTGGCTCGAGTCTCGCCATCGTGTTGGCTTTGTTCTGTGGGTTGGTCTGGGTCAGCCGTCGATTCGGAGGCGGTACCGCCGCATCCAAACCCTTGTCGGCCTCCACGCTCAGTCCACTCGGGCATGTCATGCTCGACCCGCGAACCAAACTCTTGCTCGTCAAATGTGGCCGTCGTGTCTTGGTGCTCAGCCAAACGTCCTCCGGTGTGACGCCCATTTCAGAAGTCACCGACCCCGATGAAGTTCGAGAACTGATCGCCAGTTGCTCCGCCGAAGCGCGTGCCGTCTTTGAGCAAACCATGCGTCAAATCGAACGAGAGCCGGTGGCATCTGGGTTCGTGGAGCGCCCCGCTGCTTCCGAGACCACACCGTCTAAACCGCGTCGACTTTTTGCGTCCGCGTAACTGAATCAGCTAAGCCGTCCAACTTCGGCGCCGCGCGATCGATTGTTGTGTGACGCATCACGGCACCCGCCATCGCCATTCCGCTCAGGAAGGCACCTTCGACCCGCGGGCCGCCACACCAATCACCGCAGGCTCCGAGTCCCGTGGTCGGGTCCCACAAACAATCCTGCTCCAATGGCGACACAGGATTGGCGTATCGCCATCGATGAGCTTGGTTGATGATCACTTTGTCAAATTGCTGACCGGTCGCTTCCTGGAATGCGACGAGCAACTGTTCGGCGACCCATTCGGCCGATTGCTCCAGGTGCTTCTTCGACCAATCCGTGGAAGCGTGCAACACCCATGAACTATGAGCTGCGTCGGCGGTCTCTCGCCCCGGTTTCGCATCGTTGCGAGCGGTCCACGACAGCGGCCCTTCATTGATGAAGGCTCCCGCGTAGCCAAGGTCAGAAAGACCTTCTCCACGAATCATCGCGGACCAGCACGGCAACATCTCAACCTGCTTCGCAGCTTCGACGATGTCCGTGTGTCCATCCAACAGATTTGCCGCTTGCTCTGGTGGACAATTCACAATCACGCAATCGAATTCGTCATCCGCCATTTCGCAAGAAGAATCACTGGAAGATGGACCGTCTGCCTTCTCAAGTCGCAGCTTCCACCGATCGCCTGCTCGTTCGATGGAAACAACAGTCGATCGCAATTGAACATTCAAATCGGCAGAAAAATGCTTGCCAATCGCGTTCATCCCAGGAACACCAACGTATCGAGGTGTGCCGCATTTCTCTTCCATGACCTGCCCGCCCCGCTTCAACTCGACGATGGGCTGCATCCAGGGTGCGACCAAACCTTGGTGGATCCAACTTCGCACGTGCCGAGCGAATCGATCGTCACGAACAGTGAAGTACTGGGCACCATGATCAAAGCCTCCACCCGTGTCGCTGCGTCGAGTCGCCATACGTCCGCCGACACCGCGAGATTTTTCAAACACGCAAACATCCAACCCGTGGTCGGCCAATGTTCGTGCCGCGGCCAATCCCCCAAGTCCCGCACCAATGATCGCGACGCGAGGCAAAGATTCGGCAATCGGACGATCAATCCAGCCAGTCAATCGCGGCACGTCGATGCGGCGTTCGTGTTCATCGACATCTCGTGCTCGAACGGTTCCATAGATCGCTTGTTCTGGCATGAAAGGACGATCAAACTGCCCCAAGCACCACAGGATACCGCTGTAGCTGACCGGACTTCGGCCATCGATCGCATACCGATGATTCAGGTCGATGCACTGGGCCAGAGCCTGAGAGGGCTGAGAAGTCATCGCGAGAAATGCTTTGCCCCAAGTCATCCGCAAATTGTTGTGCAACTCACCATGCTGCAGAAGACTCTTCTGAGCCAAATTCCAAAGTGGCAGCGAAGACTTCCCGCGTGCGAGTGACTCCCAGTCCAACACCTCGTCGCGAGGATCCTCGGCATGATCTTGCAACGTTTCGCGTGCCCAATCCGGAAGCGCGGCCATCGTGTCGAGGTCTTCGACATGCTCCAAGCAAAATCGAAACACCATCTCTCGCCAAACCACCAGTTCATCCACGAATTTCGTCGCACCCTTCGCGGCGGCTTCCCGAGCGATGCGGAATGGGCTGACCATTCCGTAATGCAAATAACCGCTCATGCGACTGACCGCCAACGGTTCGTCGGAACGATTGCGACGTTTCGAATACTGGTTCAGCGAAGCCTCACAAAAGTGATTCCAACGAGCGTATCCTGCTCTCGTTCCTCCGGGAGTATCAGCGACAGGACCAACTGAATGATCGATTTTGCATTGGCCAATCAGATCAGACAAACCAATGTCCTGCAGATCAATCGGGTCGAATCCCAAAGGCCCCGTGAACTTGGCCGGTTTCACGTTGGCAGGCAACTCTTGGTATGGGCGTTCCAGTCGATCCTCGAGTTCACCCTGAATTGCACGTCGGAACTCGTACGCTCGCGTCGGAGCCGCTTCCACCGACTGAGATGGAACAATGCAACTCGTGTCGACCAACATGATCGGCGTCGTCACCAAACTTCGCAATCGCTCGACCCAACATGCAATTGGCGCAACGGGCATTTCCTCGCTGACGAGCACCGCAGCACGCCGACACAAATCTCGAAGGTGCGGCCCGCGGTGCCCATGACGTTCTAAATGGAAAGCGTAGGTGATCCCCCTTGCTTGCAATTCTCGCTGAACATCGCGTGCCCCCTGCATGATGAAAGCGTGATGCCGGTCCGACGCATACGGGTACTTTTCGGAAAGACCGTGGTACACAAGAAGCGGCAATCCGGTTTGATGTGCCATCCAAATCGCCGCATCCAAAGCTGGATTTTCGTGCCCCCGCACGGCGTTGTGCATCCAGTACAACACCATCTCACCTGGCGGGTGATCAGTCTGATCAGGTGCAACCACCCAACGCCGACGCTCGGCCAAAGATGCGGGGATCAGTTGATCCAAAATCGTTCACTCCCGTGAAAAAGGGTCATTCGATTGAATACTTTAGGTGCACGGCAAACCAGATCGCTCAGCATCCCATCTCGACGGACTACCGGATCAATCGACGAGCCAGCCAACCTCGCTTGAGTTCTTCGGAAAAAGCGACTTGCTCGCCGCCCCCCACCAAAACTGAATCCAGCACCGACTTCGCCGCCATCTGCCCGCTGATCGCGGCACCTTCCATCGTTGCCGGCCATCCCGTCGCGATCGCGTCTCCCGCTAAATGTAGCCCAGAAAGTGCTGTCGTCGATTTCGGACGCCGGACTTGGGTCTCCGGACTGACACTGAAAACAGCGTGCGGATCCATCACAATGCGGCTTTTCAAAACTTGAGGAACTCCGGCTTCGGGAAACGCCTCCGACAGTTCTCGCACCACTTCCGCGATCAGTCTCTCCTTGGGCCAGTCACTTCCGGCATGCCTCCCGCTGATCACGACCTGGTGATAAACGCCGTCCGAAGTCGGTGTTGGCTCAGACGATTTGATCGGATTTTGAAAGAACCATTGAGCCAGTGTTCCCACCATCACCACATGCGGCATGGGCGTAAGCGAACGATCGAGCCACAGATGCAAGCCAGTGATTGGCGACGATGCAAATGCGTCCGCCCGCTCCACGTCTTCCCGTCGCTGCTGCCCAGAGCAATCGTCCCACAATTCCGGAAACCAGCGGCGACTGACGTGCCACGGCGTCGCCACAATCACATGATCAGCCTTCAAGCAATCAGCACCGGAGCGTTCGATGTCCCACTGCCCAGAGGCTGCATCCCAACTCAATCCGCGTACCGCATGCCCCAACTCAAACCCAACGCCGCACCGAGCCAATGGTTCTCGAAAGCGTTCTCCAAAGATCTCTGACAGTGGACGTCGCGGCACCCAGACGTCACTTGCATGTCTCGCCCCGGCAAACCCATCAATCAACACCTTTCTAGCTGCGGCCATCGAGACGTGATCTGGAGCATCGCCCAAAGCGCTCACCAAAATCACATCCCAAAACTTCTCCAGCGTGTCTTCGGACTGACCACAGGCCTTCAGCCAATCCAACGCAGTCACATCGACCAATTCGGCCTCCCGCGTCCGCATCAGGCGCCACAATCCCGACCGAATCTCTCGCTGATTCTTCGACGTCAGATGCTTCAATGAAGACAACGCCGAAGCGAGATGCAACGGTGGCGGCAACCATGAACTCGGGCTGAAACGACTGAATCCATGCCGCGGGTGATAGAACGTCAGATCTTCGAAACGTTGAAAATGATCCAGCAAGTTCATCCGCTCGAGCAGGTCCAACAACGTCGTGCAGCAACCCATCGCGACATGCTGGCAATAGTCCACCGACTGGCCAGTGGTTGGCTCCACAAACGATCCTGCTCGCCCACCAGTGTTGTGCCGAGAGTCGACCAGCACGACTTCCAGTTCTGCACGACGAAATACGCCTGTTCGCGAAAGTGCCTCCGCAGCGGACAGCCCGGCGATGCCTCCTCCTATAACAACGACACGAATCGTCATACCGGTTCGTCAGTATCAGTCGAGACACCACCGTCGACAGTCAACAACTCCAGCGGTGGAACGGGCAGTCGTCGGTAGAGCGGTCCAACAAAATGGTGAGACACGATTCCAATGCGATCTCGCATTCCCAATGAAACTCTTCGAGAAACCACCGCGTCCGGGTCGTCAATGATACGTTGCAACAACTTTCGGTACGTCCGCCACATCATGCTGAACATCGGCCGGCCATCGTCATCCAAAGAATCCCAAACTCGCCAGCCCGAATCAAACAGCTTCGCTGCACGCCGAGTCTCGTCCAACAACAAACAACGCAAACGCGCGTCTTTGCGAGGATTCAGAAGGTCATCTTCTTCTAAACCATGTTGTTCATAGTGCTGACGGGGAAGATAGATACGACCGCGATCGGCGTCTTCGTTGACATCCCGCAGAATATTGGTCAGTTGAAACGCCAACCCGCAATCCACGGCTGCCTGCATCGGCAACGGCGATCGGAATCCCCAAATATGCAAGCATGCAATGCCAACAGCCGACGCAACCAAGTAACAATAATGTTCAAGCTGCTCAAAAGTGTCGAAACGGTTCTTCTCCTGGTCGGCCATCACGCCGTCAATGATTTCCAACAAATATCGAGACGGAATCTGGTAGCGATTCGCGGAATGGCGGAGGGCGGGCATGATCTCGGTTGCGTGCCGAACCAAATCCACTGTTGAGTTGGGCGGAATGTTCTCGATGTCGTCCGCCAAACGAATCGGCTGGCTACCTTCGCCAATTAAATTCATCGCCGTCGTCTGCCGCCACCACTGCAGCCACCTCCGTCGCAACGCCAGCGGTTCGTTGCAATCCCCCAGATCATCCGTCACGCGAGCGAAGGCGTACAGCGCTGACATTGCATCCCGCTTCGCTCGCGGCAGCAACCAAAACGAGCGATAAAAACTGCTTCCCGATCGACGCGAAATTCTTCGGACGGCGGCGTAGCTGGATGCCAGTTGCTTGTGCTCGGGCGTCATCGTGAGTCTCCCCCGCTGACGCGTCCGAATCGAAACCGTTGCCACATTGCTCGACCGAGCAACCGTATTTGCGTCGAACGTCGAACGACGGGACGGACTCGCAACACATCAAACTCAATCGCTTCGATCGCCTCGATGGTCGCGAGGCCACCTCCAATGAACAGACTCAAATCAGCGTTCAACCATCTTGGAACACGGTCCACCAACGGCTTCCCGCGATGAAATCGATCTCGTGTTTGTTCACACAGGAATTGGATCGCCTCACGAATTTCGCTGGGCGTGGTCTGCCCCGAATTCAAAACTCGGCGGATGGTGTCTTCGTCGAACCCAAATCTTTGCATGATCGACTCGGGGAGATAAACGCGACCAATCAGCCGATCGCGAGAAACGTCCTGCCAAAAATTGACCAACTGCAATGCGGTGCAAATTTCATCTGACAACAACACGTTTTCGTCGGTGTCCGCATCTGCCAACCGCAGGATCATTCGGCCGACCGGGTTGGCTGATCGGCGACAGTAGTCCAGCAACTGCTCTTCATCGCGATAGCCAACCGTCGATTGATCCTGAACGAATGCGTCCAGCAAATCGTCCAGCAATTGTCGAGGAATCGAAAACCGCTGGACCGTGTCCGCGAGCGCCAAGAAGATGCCCTCGCATTGCGTGTTTTGCTCCGTCTGGGAATACATCCCCGCGACCGCAAGCCGGTACTTCTCCAGAGCAACCAAGGCTTTTTCCGGGCTGCCTGATTCATCCGCTAGGTCATCTGCCGTGCGACAAAAGGCATACAAATCGTAAAACGGCTGACGCACCGCTCGCGGCAACAAACACGTCGCCACCAAAAAATTTTCACGACTGGATTTCGCGATGGCGCGACACTCGGCGCGAGATTCCGCCAAACCATCACGAAAACAACCACGGCCATCCTCATCAAGGATAATTTTGCTGGAAACCACCCCCGCGCAGCCCGAATCGGGTCTGGGGTCATCCGTGCGATCGAAGGTGGTGGCGGAGGGCAATGAGAGACCTGTTGAGGACCAGCCTGAAATGGGGCCGTTGGACGTTTTGGGGCTTCTGCGGTTATTCTAGCTGATGACCAACTCCCCAAGAACAAACACGCTGGGTGCCTGCGATTGAACGCCGCCAGCGACTTCAAAGATTGACTCCCATGAAAATCATTTTGGCGGCTCCCCGTGGTTTCTGCGCCGGGGTCAACATGGCAATTGATTCGCTGGACCTGACACTGCAAAAGTTTGGCCCACCGGTCTACGTCTACCACGAGATCGTCCACAACCAATTTGTGGTCAAGACTTTTCGCGAAAAAGGTGCGGTCTTCGTCGACACAATCGAAGAAGTCCCCGAGGGCGGCGTGTTGCTGTTCTCCGCTCACGGCGTTTCGCCCGAAATTCGCAAATCCGCCCAAGCTCGTAAGCTGCACGCGCTTGACGCGACTTGCCCATTGGTCACAAAGGTTCACCTCGAAGCGATCAAGTATGCCAAAGCAGGCTACACAATCATCTTGATTGGCCACGAAGGTCACGACGAAGTGCTCGGCACCATGGGCGAAGCCCCCGAAGCGATCGTGTTGGTCGAAGATGAAAACGACGTTGACCGCTTGGAATTCGAACCCGGTACCCAACTGGCTTATCTGACTCAGACGACTTTGTCGGTCGACGATGCTGGTCGAGTCATCCGCCGACTTCGCGAACGTTTCCCCGAAATTCATTCGCCACCGAAAGACGACATTTGCTACGCGACTCAGAACCGGCAAGAAGCCGTCAAGCTGCTCCGGGCCGATGCCAATGTGGTCGTTGTGTTGGGCAGCCAAAACAGCAGCAACAGTCAACGACTTCGCGAACTTGCCGCCGAACAAGGCAAACGTGCATTGCTGGTCGATGGCCCGCAGGACCTTGCCGCGGACCAATTCTCCAGTGACGACACGGTTCTGATTACCGCCGGTGCGAGTGCTCCTGAATCAGTCGTTCAATCCACCATCGAGTGGCTACAAAACAACTTCGACGCCACCGTCGACACTCAAGTCGTTCGGGAAGAAGACGTGCAGTTCCCACTGCCCAAACCCTTGCGAGCTTTCGCGGCTGAACAAGCGGCATCGAAATGAGCCGCCCCGATCAATGATCAGTAAACGGATCTGGCAAACCTTCGACGATGCCGATGCGTTGATTGACGTTGAGCAGTTCGCTTCCGCTAGATTCCCAATGTCGACTTTCGCCAGTCGGCCATTGAACGGTGATCGAATCCAGCCTTGACATGTCTCCTAAGCCGAAATGCAAAATGGCTTCGTTGCGACAAGCGTAGCCATCGCCGGTGGCGACCATCCCGGTCCAAACCTGATCGCCAGATACAACCTCGACGCGAGCCCCGATGGCATCCCGCTCGGATCGCGTACCGATCAGTCGCAACTGGACGTAGTTGCCAACGGCCGCCGTTTCGTTTCGCAAGAGTTCCGCCGCAGAATCCGCGTAAGTCACAACCGCATCCAATCGACCATCACGATTGAAATCGCAAGTCGCCACGCCACGCCCCAGTCGTTCTCGATCCCAACGACTTTCCGGGTCGTCCATGTCAGCGAGCTCGAAACGTTGGCCTTGATTGACCAACAATTGCGTCTTCATCCGAAAGGGTGTCCCACGGTCAGTCAAATCTTCGACGTGCCCATTGGCGACCAACAAATCAATCCAGCCGTTGTTGTCGTAGTCCAAGGACTGCACTCCAAACCCCGTTGTGCGTGACGTCAATTGATCGATGCCAAACGCCACAGCCCGATCAGCAAACATCCCGGCATTCGTTTGGCAAAAGTGGTTCGCCCATTCGTCGTAGAAATTACTGACGTGCAAATCCAATTTCTGATCACGATTGAAGTCCGCCATCGCGATGCCCATGCAAGCGTTTTTGTCTCCACCAGGTCCAACGGCGACGCCTCGTATAGCAGCTTGGTTTTGCCAAGAGTGCTTTCCGTTTGCATCGCCAGATTGAAACCAAAGATGGTTGGCTCGTTGATCATTCGCGACGAAGATTTCATTGCCCGGCTGCTGATCGATGTCGGCAATCATCACACCCATGCCGGTGCTGCGAGCTTGTTCTGAATCACCCAATGATTGTCGCCGTCCGGCACCCTTTCCGCTCGAAACCAACACCTCACTCAGTGCCGGTTGAAAATGCAACGGACCGGGCAACTTCACCGGGGTCCCATCTGGGTTTCTTTCGATCGGCTTCCGAACCGCAGGATCATCGACGTAATTGATCTCGACAATATCTGGCAGATTGTCACCGGTCACATCAGCGATGGCCGCGGAAAGGGTGAACGATTCTGAAGAAACCGATTCAGTTTCGCTCGATTCCGAGAGCAAGTGTTTTTCAAATGTCCCGTCTGCTTGGTTGATCAGCAATGCGTTTTCACCAAAGTTGGCGAGCAAGAGATCCGGCCAACCATCTTGATTCCAATCGCCGGCGGTCACCCCGTGCCCATACCCGCGATCGTCGCTCATCGACGCATCGACGATGTCAGTGAACTTCCCATCCAGTTGACGATACAACGCATTGGGCTTCACGCCCGCACGCGTGGTAGCCTCGCCTGAAGCTTGGTTGAAATACAAATCAACTCGTCCATCGGCATCAAAGTCCAAACAAGCTACGCCGCCACCCAACGGCTCGTGCAATCGAAATTCCGACTCGACGGGATCAACCGCGTTGAACCATTGAAAATGGATGCCCAACTCCGATGCCACGTTCACCAAACGAGCTTGGGTCGAATCGACGCTAATCGGCGATTCACTGCCGGCCGGAGTTTCGCTGCGAGATCGCTTGGCCAGTGATTCCATCCAGACAGAACGTTGGTCTGCAAACTGTTTGGGCTCCAATCCCACCAGCAAAACTTCTTCGTCGATCCCTTTGGGGTGTTTCGTAAACGTTTCCTGCGTTGTTCGCCTGAGGGTGCTCCAGTCCTTTATTGGATGCATGGATGCCAAAAGCGTTTCCCAACCCAGCGATTCCCCAAGACAACCTTGCTTCCAAAGCATGTCCGCCAAACGGTCGAACATCTCCGCTTGTCCCTCTCGAGACATCGGATTGGATTGTGCATTCCAAAGTTGATTCGCGAGCCACTGCGTCTCGTCCAACTGCAGCAATCGCTCGTCAAGTCGTTCGCGAGCATCCTCGATCAAACCTTCTCTCGCAGAAACTGCCTTCGACTCGGCGTCCAATACTTCCAACGTGGCGGATAGGCTATCCCATGCGACTTGGCTGTGCGGTTCACGACGGATCGCTTCCAAGAAGCAACGAGCGGCGAAGTCATTGCGGCGATCAAAATCTGCCTGCGTCACTTCCGTTTGCGATGACA
This sequence comes from Rhodopirellula bahusiensis, assembly GCF_002727185.1. Lineage (NCBI taxonomy): Bacteria > Pseudomonadati > Planctomycetota > Planctomycetia > Pirellulales > Pirellulaceae > Rhodopirellula > Rhodopirellula bahusiensis. Next base: position 7,966 of record NZ_NIZW01000047.1, on the reverse strand, counting down.
GCACACCATCGCGCAGTGCGATGCCCCACGCCAACCAATAGGCCGGGTAACGACGAAGCCGTTTTGCGTCGGCCTCAATTGTCCAATCAATCCACTCGGACGTTTGCTGAGCGGAGGCGTACAACCAACCAAGCATCGCGACGGCGGCTGGGTCCTTGCGATTGACTTCGTCGCTGTTGACCAACGCGTCGATGGCTTCCTGCAAATCGCCACGACTGCGAAGTGCGGCAACAACACTCAGCACTCCTTTGCGATTCACCGCCGCTTGATCTTGGATATCGGGCTTGGCTTCAAAATTGACTTGAGGCCGATGCGGATAGATCAAACCGATCAACTCAGGCGGACTCAAGACAACACGTCCCGCAAGCAAACGGTATTGCTCGTTCGCATCGAACCGATAGCCACGCTGAGCCAACAACCCCGCGTAGTCTCTTCGCAATTCGACCTTCTGAGGATGAGCCTGGATCAAATCCCGTAGCCGCTTCATCGCATCGCTCGCATCGCCAGCTTCAAAGGCCAAACTGGCGGCCTGCGATGCAAGGGCGATCTCATCAGACGGTTTTGTCGCGATCAATTCGTCCAAAGACACGATCGCTTCGCTCAGTCGACCATCGCGAATCTTCCGTTCAATTTGATCTCGCAAGCTCAACGGTTCTTGGACAACGGCCTTCGGAACCTCGGTGGAAACTTCGGGCGTGGTAGACTCCGATGGTTTGCACCCGACCCAGCAACCCACCAACATCCATCCAAGACACAAGCTTGCGCAGCGTCGAGGCGATGCCGTCGGTGGCGTTCGTGTCGCCGTTGAGAAGATCGTCAAGAGAAGCGTTGCCTGCATACCACGATGATAGCCGAACGTTTCTAAACGAAACGATCCGCGGCAAGGTTTCTCCTGCCGCGAATCGTAGAAAAGCTTGTAGACAAGTGCAAAAAGAGAAGTGCGGTCGCCGGGCGACCGAGTCTTCAATCTTCCCAGCGATGCGCTGCGGAAGGTCGATCAAAAATTACTTTGCGTCCGTGATGGGACTACTTCGGTACCGCGTTGCAGACATAGATCCGCATCGAGTGGCGACCGACTTCCACGATTCGATTGTTCGGCGGCATCGGCCCATCGACATCCGGATAGATGTCTTCCGGCGATGGTGCGGAGGTGTCGACAAACAAATTCCACTGCGTTCCACGAGCGATCTCGGGGAAGTGGAAATCACGGTGATCGCCGGTGCTATTGAACATCAGGATCACGTCGCGGCCCAAACCTTCTGGATCATCGATTCGGCTCGGAGCAGCGATGTACGCTGCCATTGCCAACTCGCCTTGATCCCAATTCAGAGGATCTCCCGATGGTCCGTACCACGAAACGTCCGGCACCTTGCGACCATCCACTGGTTGCCCAGTCAAATATTCGCGGCGGCGGATCGTGGGCTGGTTCTTTCGGAACTCAATCAATGCACTGACGAAACGGACCAAATCCGCGTTCTTCTCGACCAACCGCCAATCGAACCATGAGATGTCCGTGTCTTGGCAGTAGGCATTGTTGTTGCCCTTCTGGGTTCGACGAGCTTCGTCACCGCTGACGATCATCGGCACGCCTTGGCTGGTCAACAACGTCGCCAACATGTTGCGAACTTGTTGACTGCGAATCGTGCTGATCGCCTTCTTTCGCGTCGGGCCTTCCACGCCATAGTTGTCACTGATGTTGTGGTTGTCACCGTCGTTGTTGTCTTCACCGTTGGCTTCGTTGTGCTTGTCCTTGTACGAAACCAAATCGTTCATGGTGAAACCATCGTGTGTGGTCACCAAGTTCACGCTGCAAGACGGCGGACGACCTGCGTGCTGATACAAGTCGCTGCTTCCGGCCAAACGGGTCGCCAATGGTCCGAGCGTTCCAGCGTCACCACGCCAGAAACCTCGCACGTCATCGCGGTAGCGACCGTTCCATTCCGCCCAGCGGTGGTTGCCGAAGCTACCGACTTGGTACGCACCAGCAGCATCCCACGCTTCCGCGATGATCTTTGTATCCGCCAACATGGGATCTTCCGCGATCAGTTCCACCATCGGTGGGTTGGGAATCAAGTTCCCGTTCCGGTCGCGACTGAGGATACTCGCCAAATCGAATCGAAAACCATCGACGTGATAGTTGTGCACCCAGTGACGCAAGCAGTGGAAAATCATCTCGCGAACGACAGGGTGATTCCCATTGATCGTGTTGCCACAACCGCTGTAGTTGCAGTAGTGCTGGCCTTCCGAAAGGATGTAATAGACTTGGTTTTCAAGTCCCTTGAACGACAGCGTTGGCCCTTGCTCGTTGCCTTCACAGGTGTGGTTGAACACCACGTCGAGGATGACTTCGATTCCTGCGGAGTGCAGGGCTTTGACCATCTGTTTGAACTCGTTGACCTGAGCACCAGGCGCCGAGTCGTGTGCATATCCGCGGTGAGGCGCGAAGAACGCCATTGGGTCGTATCCCCAATAGTTCGGTCGCGAAAGCTTTTTGCCCTGCGGGTCCCGAATGGGGAATTCGTGCACCGGCATCAACTCAACCGAGGTGACACCCAACGATTTGAGATAGGGGATCTTCTCGATCACGCCCAAGTAACTTCCAGGAGCCTTTACCTTGGCGGTCTTGCTCTTGGTAAATCCACGAACGTGCATCTCGTAGATAATGGACTCACTGACATCGCGTCGAACGTGACGATCGCCTTCCCAATCAAACGAACCGTCGACGACCACACACTTCGGTGGACGTACAACGCCATCAGTTTGCTTTTGGTAGGTTCCCGCCAAAGCCTGGGCATAAGGATCGATCAACCGAGCCGTGGAATCGAACCGGTGACCGTTTTCAGGTTCCCAGGGTCCGCTGGCTTGGAAGTGATAAAGTTGGCCTGCTTCCAGGCCAGGTACGTGCAAGCTCCAAACATCGCCCCAACGGTCGGTTCCCCGATCGAAGTCGATGACTTGAGCTGGTTCGCGATCGGTCACCTTGTTGTACAGCAGCAACCGCATTTCGGTTGCGGATCGGCTGAAGACCGAAAACTGCACTCCCTTCTCCGTGAGCGTCGCTCCGAACGGCGGGGAGTAGGCGAACTGAAGATCGGGGCACGGTTGTCGCATCAGCATGTAGAGATCGCTCCTTGAGTCGCTGGCCTGATTCGGCTGTCGTGGTCCTTCAAGACCATCGTGTGCTCGGCGAAGTTCGCTGAACCCACATGTGACGAACCGGTCAGGCATTTTCCAGTTGTCCGCTCAACCCTAGCACTCGATCACGGATCGGCAGGCGAAACCCACCACCACGGATCAAATCTGACCTTCGGCGAAACTCCCTGCATCAAACGAATCGATCGATTCATCAAGGCAAGCTGTTCCGGCACCCCTTATGATGCAGATCAGAACACTATTCCGGTCTCAGCCAAAAGGATTGGATGAATCCGACAACCTTTCATTTCAGTCGCTCTCAAACGTCTCCCAAAGAGGAAAATTAGAATCGTGTGACTGCACCATGATATCGTGCATCCGAGCGTCAGAGTTACAAACACGACCTCCCGCAGGCGGCCCTGTCACCGATCTCCCCTTGCGAAGAAATACAGGTCCGGATTCCGCCCTGACACATTGAACAGGTCTATGAACGAACAAAACCCGTACCAAACGACCATCGAAATTTCCGAAGACTCGTATGCCGCCGGTGGAATGCGGTACGGTGGCATCGGCCGCTTGGCTTTTGCACTCGGGTATTTTGGGATCACTGCCGTGCAGTGGATCCTTGCCGAAGTCGCCTACTCCGTTTCCAACGCTGGAATGGTGTCGGTGGAGATTCCGCTGGCACTGATCGCCGGAGTCGCCACGATCGCGTTGTCCTGGTACCGCATGATCAATCAGGGCAGCAGCGGATTCTGGGCCTTTGCGACGATAATCCCCTTGATCAACCTATTTGTCTTCCTTCGCTGCATGGTCTGCCCGGAAGGCTACGCAGACACCAAAACGCTCGACACCGCGGGAAAGGTCATTGGGCTGGTTCTGTTCGCAATGGTGCTTGGCGTCGTTGGATTGATTGTCACGTTCGCCTTCTCCGTTTGATGCCGGACCGTCTGGTTCGAACAGTTCGCGTCTTAACTAATTAACTAAGGGATCTGAATGACTTCGTGTCCCGCCCGCGTCGACATCGACTGCCAAAGTTCAAGCTCAACCGAATCGGTGACGAAGCGAACCGAACCATCCAGCAACGACACATGAACGCCACCCTGGTGATAACTTCGAGAAGTGACCGCGGCGTAAGTGCGAACACCTGCCGGAGGCGATTTGCCTTCTCTCATGTTCGTGAAATCAATGTCGTATTCCACGCCGGAGATCTCACACAGAACTTTCTTGTTCGGTGAAAAGACGGTTGTGACACCGGCTTGGTGCACGCGGCCATCAATCCATTCTGTGTGCCCCGTTTCGGTTTTGAAATCACCACCCAAAGCACAAATCTCGTCCGTGTCGATCGGCATCGTCATCGTTCCGGTGTGTTTCGCGTCACGAGCATACGGTGTCCAACCCTTGACTTCCGCCAGAGCCATTGTGTTGCTGGTCCCATCCAAGCAATCTCGAAAACCGAGGTAGCGACCGGGAACGAACATTCCATCGCCAACCTGATTCGTTGATTCATCCAGCACGAACCAAACACCTTCGTTGGTGGCGTAGTTCAGCTTGTAATACTGTGGACCAGACGATCCAAAGCGAGGGTTATCCCGCGGGTCGCTGGGGCACTGATAGGCAGGGACCCGAAAAGACGACGTGGGAACCTGGACGCCATCGATCGTCAGATAGGATTCGCCGTAATCGCGGCTGAAGTCGACCCCTTCCGACAAAGCGGCTTCCTCGAGAAACGGAAGGATGCGAGCCTGCATCGACCATCCCGATCCTTGACCAGGGTTCGTCCAAGCCGGCGGCAGCTTTTTGTAGGCCGACTCGTAGTTGTGAATGGCGAGAGAGACTTGTTTGAGGTTGTTACCACAGCTCATCCGGCGAGCGGCCTCGCGAGCGGCTTGAACGGCGGGCAGCAACAATCCGACCAGAACGCCAATGATGGCGATCACAACCAACAGTTCCACCAAAGTGAACCCAAGCCGCATCGTTGCGGGGGATTGATTCGTCGAGGGGGCGGTGATGAGTTTCGATGGTGCGAGCGTGCGCATGCAATTGTCCCGAAAACAGGTTTTCGTTGAAGAACAAGCATGGCTGGCGAGAATTCGCGGCCGATGAAAGGAGCAATCTGACAAACAATCGATCAACGAAACTTGATTTCGTTTGGCTTGTCAGAGACTCGGAGGCATCGTCGCGTTCTTCAATGGCTGGCTAGCTTTTGAAGGTGAACGGGGGACTCTAATGCGATCGACTCGCATTATCAAACCCTTCGCGGCCAGAACACTCAAAACGCAGCCCCCTCTTTCGGCAAGCAATTGGCAACGCCGACCGCACGAAGGGGATTTCGCCCGTGTTTGAGCCCCTCGCCCTTGAACATTTCACCTGGTTTAACGTAATATCTGGGATTCGACCGACAGCGAATTCACTTGACCGACGGTTCTGTCGAAAACCACCGTCGTAACACCCTCATTGGCTCGAGTTTGAACGTCATGCAAGACGGCATTCACCCCAACTACCAAGAAACGTCCGTCACCTGCGGTTGCGGCAACACTTTCACCACCCGCAGCACGCGTCCCGAGCTGAAAATTGACATTTGCAGCGAGTGCCACCCGTTCTACACCGGCAAACTGAAATACGTTGACACCGCCGGTCGTATTGACAAGTTCCAGAAGAAATTTGCTGCTGGTACCTACGGATCGTTGCAAAAGAAGAAGGCTAAGAAAGCCACCAAATGAGCGGGTCCATCCGCGACATCCTCGAGGAAAAACTGGCGCGCTTCGAGAAACTCGAAAGCGACATGTCCGACCCGGAAGTTCTCTCCGATGGCGCTCGCATGAGCGCAACGGCAAGGGAACACGGCGGACTGAACCGTTTGGCCAACCAATATCGAACCTTCAAACGCCTGACGGACGAAATCCATCAGTGCGTGTCGATGGTGGCGGATGCCGAAGACTCCGACGAACGTGAAATGGCAGAATCCGAGATGGACACGCTTCGCAAGGAGCGTGAAACCATTTGGGAAGATCTGCTGTCGTTGACCGTGGGTGGGGAAGACTCTCACCGCACGCGTTGCGTCATGGAAATTCGCGCCGGGACGGGTGGTGATGAAGCTGCCCTGTTCGCTCGCGATTTGTTCGAAATGTACACCCGCTACGCCGAAAAAGTGGGCTGGAAAACCGAACTGATGGACGCCAGCCCCACGGAAATGGGCGGCTTCAAAGATGTCACGTTGACCCTCGAAGGCGACAACGTCTTCCGTGACCTGCAATATGAATCCGGCGGTCACCGAGTTCAACGTGTCCCAGAAACAGAAACGCAAGGTCGTGTGCACACGTCCGCCGCAACCGTCGCGGTGATGCCCGAGCCCGAAGATGTGGAAATCGATCTGAAACCAGACGATTACCGCAAGGACTTCTTTGGTGCATCCGGCCCCGGTGGTCAGCACGTCAACAAAACCGACTCGGCCGTGCGACTGACGCACCATGAATCAGGCATCGTCGTGCAGTGCCAAGACGAAAAAAGCCAACACAAGAACCTGGCCAAAGCCCTCCGGGTTTTGAAGGCTCGGATCTACGAGAAAAAGCGTGAAGAGGAAGCAGCCAAGCAAGCCGAGGCTCGCAAAGGATTGATCGGTTCCGGCGACCGAAGCCAACGCATTCGAACCTACAACTTCCCGCAAAACCGGTTGACTGATCACCGCATCAACCTAACGATCTACAAACTCGATCAAATCATCGCGGGCGATCTCAATCCTGTCACCGAAGCGTTGATCGAATATGATCGCGATCAACTCCGCGGCGACATGATTGACTAATTTATGGCTGAAACCAGCAACGACACTCCGTGGACCGTCATGCGTCTGCTGGAATGGACCACGGACTTCTTCCGGAAAAAGGGCAGCGAATCACCGCGATTGGATGCGGAAATCCTGCTCGCTCATGCGCGGGGCTGCCAACGCATCGAACTCTACACCCAGTTCGACAAAGTTCCCGAAGAAGAACAACGTGTCGCCTTTCGTGAACTCGTCCGGCGACGCGGCGAAGGTGCCCCCGTCGCCCAACTGGTCGGCTATCGCGAATTCTATTCGATCTCGATTCGCGTCGACGAGAATGTGTTGGTGCCTCGGCCCGAAACCGAACACTTGGTCATCGAAGCCATCGACCAAATCAAAGGTCGCATGTCTGACCGGCCGAACCCAATGGTACTGGACATCGGAACCGGCAGCGGAGCCATTGCAGTTGCAATCGCCAAGTCGCTGCCAAAAACGCAAGTCACCGCTGTCGACATCAGCTTGACCGCTCTCGACATCGCCAAGTGGAACGTCGAGAACTTGAAGCTCTCCGATCGTGTCGCGTTGTTGCAGAGCGATTTGTTCGACGGATTGGAACCCGACCAAACCTTCGATGTGATCTGCAGCAACCCGCCTTACATCAGCCAGTCCGAGTACGACGAACTGCCAACCACCGTCCGAGAATTCGAACCTCGCGGTGCGTTGTTGTCCGGTCCCGATGGAACCGAAATCATCGCCCGATTGCTCAACGATTCGGTCGAGCGTTTGAACGATGGCGGTCAGCTGATCATCGAACTCAGCCCCATGATCGCGGGTGCTTGCAAGACGCTGGCCGAGCAAAGCGGCGGCTACCAAGAGATCCACCTGATCAAAGACCTCGCCGGTCACGAACGCATCCTCTCGATGCAAAAAGCCTGAACCGTTCCGCGCTGAGGCTCTCTAAACAAGTCTCCGACGGCAATCCAGATAGGGGTAGGGAAGTCCGGTTGAGCCGGACTCCCCTCCCTCAGAACCGTACGTGCGGTTCTCCCGCATACGGCTCGCCAGTCAGTGGGT
>NZ_NIZW01000046.1 GCF_002727185.1 Rhodopirellula bahusiensis | reverse complement strand
TCCCTGCTAGCCTGATTTGAACCTGCCAGTCGGGATTCTGACCACTTCCAAAATCTAACGCCATGCCAATCGCAAACCGCGAGGTGCGCTCTTTTGCACGGTGGGCAACGGGTTCCACTACTGCGAAACCATGCGTTTATGCGATTCTCTGTGCGATGCCTTGCGACACCTTGAAACGTCCGCTATCGTGCTAAAACACTGGAAAACGTGACATTTATGCACGGCTCCGAGATAGTTTGTGATTCCGAAGGTCGGGGGTTCGAGTCCCCTCAGCCACCCTCCGTGATGCAATGAGTTTGACAAGCGTTTTGCTTGACTCACCGCCGGCAAATCTGTCCGGGCGATTGCCAGCGGATTCGTTTGTGGTCAGCGTCCGTGTGTTTTGCAACACGCGATTCTTTTGCCAGACACGCGACACTTTCTTGAAGCTTGTTGCTGAGGTGAATGATGTGCAATCGTTTCAACCTCAAGACTGACCTTGCTCAGCTAGCTCGATCACTCGACGCTGTTCCGCCAAAGCAAATGGAGTTCAGCGACGACATATTTCCTGGCAAACCCGCGCCCGCCGTTGCCGTCAATCGCTCGGGAGGAAAAGAAATCCTGCCGATGGCGTTCGGTTTGGTTCCGTTCGGCAAGACACCTGAGTCACAACGGCGGCCGCTCACCAACGCTCGTGTCGAGAACCTCGAAAAGTGGCCTTGGAAGTCCGCGGTCAAATCACATCGCTGCGTCGTTCCGATGACCGGCTTTCGTGAACCGTGTTACTGGGGCGAAACGGCGGGGACGGAAGTCGACTTCGCCGCCGTTCAGGACTCACCCATGTTCGCCGCAGCCATTTTCACTTGGTACCGCCCCGAGACGTCCGACGAATCTCAAGATGACTCACCGGCGAACTTCACGATGTCATTGATCATGCGTCCGGCGTTGCCAACGGTCATGAAGCACGGTCATCATCGCTCGCCGTTCTTTCTATCGACCGATGGAATCGATGACTGGATCACACGAGACTCGCGGCCGCTGGAGGAGTCACTGGTGGTATTGAAGCAACTTGCGTTCGAGCCCGACCTGTCCGTCACCGTTGCTCGGCAAATGGCTCCGGCTTGGACCAAACGTCAATCCAGCAACGTTGCCAAACGTGACGAACAACTCGCGGCGATCGAGGAATCGGGGCCGCTTGGCATTCCCGATGCCGCGGATACCGCACGGGCAGTCGACGATCACAAGGCATGATCCTGCATGTCGACATGGATGCTTTCTACGCATCCATCGAGCAACGCGACCGACCGGAACTTCGCGGCAGACCCGTGGTCGTCGGAGGATCACAAGGCCGCGGTGTTGTGACCGCAGCATCCTACGAAGCCCGCGAATACGGGATTCACTCAGCGATGCCTGGCAGCCGAGCGATCAAGCTTTGCCCGCATGCGGACTTCGTGCGCGGACGTTTGGATCATTACGCATCGGTCGGGCGGGCGGTCCGCGAAATATTTCACCGTTTCACGCCGGTCGTTCAGCCTCTTTCGTTGGACGAAGCGTTCTTGGATGTCTCCGGAACAATTCGTTTGCACGGTTCGCCTCGTGAAATCGGTATCAACATTCGCGAAACGATCCGACGGGAATTGGACTTACCCGCCAGTGTCGGAATCGCACCGCTGAAGTTTGTCGCGAAAATCGCGAGTGACATCGGCAAACCCAACGGGTTCGTCGAAGTGGAAGCTGACGGCGTTCGCGAATTTTTGGACCCGTTGCCGGTCTCGCGATTGTGGGGCGTTGGCAAAGTCGGACAAACCAAGTTGCAACGGTTGGGATATCGCACGATCGCGGATCTAAGCGTCAAAGATCTCGACGCCTTGAAATCTCAACTCGGTCACTGGGGCGAACACCTTTGGAATCTAGCCAACGGGATCGACCGTCGACGAGTCGTGGTCGATCACTTGGCCAAAGGCATCGGCCACGAGCGAACGTTCGCGGAAGACCTCTCTGACATTGAATCGCTCAACGCGGTCGTCAGTTATTTGTCCGAGCAAACGGCTCGACGGCTGCGACGGGCACGACGCTTAGCATCAACCATCACACTGAAGTATCGCCGCGAGGACTTTCAAACCTTCAGTCGTGCTCGCAAGCTTTCCACTCCCACCGACAGCACACTTGAAATCCTGCAAGTCTCCGAAGCGTTATTGCTCGAAATGAGATCGCGTGAACCGCGCAGTGTTCGACTGCTGGGAATCTCGTTGGGCGGATTGACCGACTCGGATGCTCCCAAGCAACTGAACCTGTTTGGTGAAGAGACCGGCGAGAACGCGTCATCCAAAGTGGATACGTTGAGCGACCAAATCGCGTCCAAACTCGGAAAGCACAGCGTCTACCGGGCGTCGAGTCACCAATGGATCGACCGAAAGAACGACAAACCCAAAGGCTGAGCGATGGACCTCAATGTAGGCCAGACCCCGCGTGGCACACCAATCCCGCCGGTCTTCACTCCAGGTCCGTTGCCAATCGGATCCCGCAGAACTGCCAACGCATCGATGGTGGGAAGAAGTTTCGATACGTCAAACGTGCGTGGCCTTCCGGTGTGGCGACAGAACTGCCGCGAAGCACCTTCTGTCCGCACATGAACTTCCCGTTGTATTCGCCGATTGCTCCCTCGGGAGCGGCGTATTTCGGATAGGGCGCGTAGTCCGACGCGGTCCATTGCCAACGAGATCCGAACGCGTCGCTAAGCGAACTGCCTGAATCACGCACCGCGACTTCCCATTCAAATTCAGTTGGCAAACGACAACCCGACCATCGCGCGTATGCATCCGCCTCGAAGTAGCTGACGTGGCACACCGGTGCATTTTCATCGACAGGCAGCAAACCCGCGAGCGTGAACTGGTACCAACCCTCTTCCCCGAGATGCCAATACAAAGGAGCTCGCCAGCTTTCCGATTGGACCATAGCCCATCCGGCGGAGAGCCAATACGACGGGTCGGCATAGCCGCCATCCTCAATGAACTCGAGGTACTCACCGTTGGTCACCAACCGATTCGCAATCGCATGCGGCGACAGTAGAGCTCGATGACGAGGCAACTCATTGTCGAAACAAAACTCGCCGTGTGACTCGTCATCGAAACCGATCGTCTCGACTCGTTCAGAATTGGACTCGATCCAACACAACTGATTGGCGGGATCGCAATCCTTCACCGCTTCGGAACTGTAAACGGGATGAAGAGGATTGCAGGAAAACACGTGTAACAAATCCGTCAGCATCAGCTCTTGATGTTGTTGTTCGTGATTCAGCCCCGTGCGGAGCACTACGTCCGTCACAATCGATTCACGATCGGAGCGATTCAGCAAACCGATCATCGCCTCATCGACCTTATCCCGATATCGCCAAACCTCGGCAACAGTCGGACGTGACAGCAAGCCACGGCTTTCACGAGGGAATTGCTCGCCCACCGTGTTGTAGTACGAGTTGAAGAGCACTTCGAACGCGGGTTGCTCGGATTGGTAGTCCGGCAGATTCTTCAGGCAGAACGTTTCGAAGAACCAAGTCGTGTGAGCCAAATGCCATCGAGTCGGCGAAACATCAGGCATCGACTGGATGACGTAGTCCTCCGTTTCCAGCGGAGCACATATCTTTCGCGAGTGATCGCGAACGCGACGGTAGGCATCCAACATCGAATCGCTCACGCCCGAAACATCCCTACCGCGAAGTACTCGTTCGCATCTGTCCAAACTTGCTCTCGTTTCCAACCGCTCGCGGCGGCCATCTCGGTGAACCCATCAACCGTGTACTTGTGCGAAAGTTCGGTCAGTATCCGCTCAGACTTTGCCAGCGTCCGGGTTCGTCCGACGAGCGAAACCGTTTGTTCGCGACAGCTTTCCAGATGCATCTCGATGCGATGTTCTTGGTCGTTGTACAGAGCGATGTGTCGGTAGGCTTCCAAGTCGAAATCCCCACCCGCGACCCGATTGAGATGTCGCAACAGATTCAGGTTGAAGAGCGCCGTGATACCGCGTCGATCATCGTAAGCGGCTTCCAAAACCGCAGGGTCCTTTTGCAAATCAAAACCAATCAACAACCCACCGCCTGTTCCGACTTGGTTCCGCATCTGCGACAGCAACGTCGCTGCGAATGCGGGTTTGAAGTTGCCAATCGTCGAACCGGGGAAGTAAACAACGTCCCGGGCCTGACTCGCCGTTGAACTGGGAAGCCGAAAGGGACGGGTGAAGTCCGCTGCGATTGGCGAAATTCGGCGTTGTGGAAAGTCACGACGAAGGTTTTCGGCGACTTGATTCAAATAGTCACCCGAAATGTCGACGGGCACGTAAGTCACGTCTGCGTGCATGTGCTCGAGCAGCAACCGAGTCTTCAGGCTGCTTCCGCTGCCGTATTCGATCAATCGACCAGCGGGACCAATTGATTCCACCATCTCATCGACGGATTCTCGCATGATCGAAGCTTCGGTTCGAGTCGGGTAGTACTCGTCGAGCTCACAAATTGCGTCGAACAGTTCGGACCCGACGCGATCGTAGAAGTACTTCGATGGAAGTGACGGAACTTCACCGAAAAAGCCTCGCTGGATTTCCATCCCCTCATCGCGGTCGATTGATCGGTAGCAAGACGCGACTGCGTAGTCAGCGTCGCAAGCGGAAGCGAATCCGGTGGAAGAGGTCACGATCGAAATCCATCTATGAGTGCTGGGCTGTTCTCGTCGCTGCGAGTCAGGATATCAGCACGTCTAGTGCCAATGTCGTCTAAATCGCCATTCGGAGTTCTCAACCGACACTCGGGCTCAATAGAGCAACAGAAAAGCCCACTCCACCACCGTTTCCGGCAATGGGTGGGCTTTCACTTGAGCGAATTGCGTTCAATCGATCAGTCGATGAACACAAACTCGTTGGCGTTGAAAAGCACCAAGCACATGTCGGCGAGAGCACGCGTTTTCGAATCCACTTCCCAAGGCTTCAGATCGCTTTGGTAGTCCTCGAACGACGGCAACCACTCGGTGTACTCAAACGGACGACCTGAAAATTCCTCAACCAAAGAACGTGTGATTTCGGTCGGATACGTCCGTGGTTTCGGTTTGATCTGCGAGTGATACTCGGTCATGTCGTTCACATACGTCTTCATCCGCTGCATTTGCGACTTCGTCGGTCGACGCCCCAAAATCAGCTCGAACGCTCGGTTGATTCGATCGGTCAACTGATCGGATTCACGTTGCAATCTCACTGACATGGCGATCGATCGATCCGTCATCACATCACTGTTCAGCAACGTGAACGCTTGCGGCGAAACCGATGCGGCGTCGCGAAGGTCCGCCGAATCGTTCGGGTTGGGCTTGTTCAAAACCTCCAGGAACGGATCCGCCTGCCCACGAACACGGTACGAGTAGATCGATCGTCGGTTGCGTTCTTCCGGAGTTCGCGAAGGTTGATAGGCCGGAGCAATCGAAAACTGAATCATCCGCGGTTCGAGCGCCACTTCCATGTTGATCTCAGGCCGAGCCGGCAGACCACCGACATCAGGATTGAGTTCACCTGTGACCGCCAACAAGCTGTCACGAATTTCTTCCGCGGTCATTCGACGTGGCGAGTAGCGAGCGAACCAGCTGTTGTCAGGATCTTTGTCCGCATCCGCATGCTCGGTGCTTCGTCGATAAGCGTCCGACTGCAAAATCAACCGGTGCATCGACTTGATCGACCAACCGTTCTTCACAAACGTGTCCGCCATCCAGTCCAACAACTCGGGATGAGTTGGTGTAGCACCTTTCACGCCGAAGTTGTTCGGCGTCGCCACGATGCCGCGGCCGAAGTGATGTTGCCAAATTCGGTTGACTATCGATCGAGTGCTCATCGGGTTGTCAGGATTCGCAATCCATTTTGCCAATCCCAACCGCCGACCGTTGAGCGTGTCGGGCAAGGCATACGGATCGGACTCCGGAGCACCTTCGACTGGCAAGTTGCATCCGCTGAGCACACCGGGCGTCACGGGATCGCTGGGAGCAGCCAACGAACCGCCGTTGAAGATGAACGACTCAGGACGCCAATCCTCTTTGATCTTTTCCGGTGCACGCAGTTTCCGAGCGTTCATCCAGGTGTCTTGAGCGTTGACGACCGTTTGGACCATCGGCTGATAGCGTTCCAAACGACGGTTCCAAATCCAAACGTCTTGCTCGCGGACTTTCAATCGGCCCTGCTCCATCTCACTCAGACCAACCGCACGAGGTGGTTTCTCTTCGTCCGAATCATTTTTGCGAGCATTCAAATCTTTGTACTCTTTGTCGTGCTCGGCATACCAATCGCGAGCCGCTTGTTCACGTTGACGAGTCAATCGATCCGCACGAGTTTTCGCGTATTCGTACAAGGCTTGCGTTTGTTGCTTGCCTTCCTCGAACCCGGTCAGATTCTCTTCTGACAAAAACGGTGCTTCTGCCTCCACTGGCTGAGCCGTCGAGACCGCAGAATACATTCGGTAGTAGTCCTGCGTCGGTACTGGATCGAACTTGTGATCGTGACACTTGCAACAACGCATTGGCATGGAAAGGAACGATTGGCCGATGCTGTGCACCATGTCATCTCGCATGATTTGACGGGCTTCTTCCAATGGCACCATGGCGGTGTCCCAAGGTCCCATCCGCAGAAATCCAGTTGCGATTTGTGCTTCGATTCGCGCCGGATCGTTCGCCGGTTTGTCCGCATGCATTTCATCACCGGCAACTTGTTCGATGATGAACTGGTTGTACGGCTTGTCTTCATTCAAACTGCGGATGACGTAATCGCGGTATCGCCAAGCGTTCGAACGCTCGTAGTCATTTGAAAATCCGCCGGTGTCGGCATAGCGAACGACATCCAACCAGTGTTGGCCCCAACGTTCACCGTAGTGCGGACTGGCAAGTAGTTCCTCGATCAAGTTGTTCCATGCCGCTTCGGAGTCGTCTTCCCATGCGGTCAAGAACTGACGAGTTTGAGTCGGAGTGGGCGGAAGGCCCAACATGTCGAAGTAGACACGCCGAATCAATGTGTTCGGATCAGCATCGGGAGACGGCTTCAAACCATTCTCGTCCAACTTTGCGTTGACGAACGCATCGACGCTGTCGTGTTCGAACTCAGTTTGACGAGGCAAGAACGCCCAGACTTCGTCTTTGTTGTATCGACGATAGGTCCACTCGTCTCCTTGGCCTCCGCTGGTTGCCATCAACACGCCATCTTCGTTTTCGGCGACCATCGACTCTTCGAGACGGATCTCCTGTTGGCGTTCTTCGCTGGGCCAGGGCGCTCCGGCATCGATCCACATGCGAACGATTTCGATTTGCTTCTCGTCCAGTCGGTCGTTCTCCTTGGGCGGCATTTCCAAGCCGTCCCAATTGACCGCCCAGAAGAACGGGCTGTCTTCCGCGTTGCCGGGAATGATCGCCGCTTCCTCGGATTCACCGCCACGCAACAACGCTTCGCGATTGCGAACGTCGTAGTCGCCCTTGATGTCGTCAGCATCGGTGCCATGGCATCCCAAGCACTTCTCAGTCAGCAAAGGCATCACCTTCAGCGTGAACAAACGGTCAATGTCGTCTGCCGAATGATTCGCATCGCCAGCGGGATGAGTTGCCTCGTCGGCATGCACCAACGCACCGTTGTTCGACAACAGCGAACCGCCGCCAATCAACAGTGCAGCGATTGACGCCGCGAAAATACGCATCAATGAATCACGGTTTTCCATGTTCAACCATTTCCTTGATTTCTGTGGGGGAAAGAGCAGCGGCGAAGATCGCCAGCTCATCCATGCTGCCGTTCAAATTTCGAATGGCAAAATGTTCTTCGGGTTCCAAAGGCGTGGACCAATTACCGATCGACGCCATTCCAATTCGAGTGGTGCGAACGATCTGGTGATCAGGAATGTCGTCCACACTGAGGACATCCCCGTTCAAATAATGAGTGGTTGTTCCCGCATCGACGTCATAGACGACCGCCAAATGCAGCCATTGGCCGCTCAGCGATGGGTCCCAAAACGAAGGCGAGAGGGCAACGTGGTGCGGCGGCCCGACGCTGGGTTCGTTCTCATCCCCGGACGTGGACGCTCGCACCGAAAAGTGCAATTGCCCCGTGTCGAGGATTTGCCAGTGAGGTTCACCAAGCTGGTAACTGTCGGTCAAAAACAGCGAGTTGTACCAACGATCCAAGCTGTCAATGCGCACCCAAGTCGCCATCGTCAGTGATTCAAACTCGCCGGGAACATTCACACGAACGCGGTCACCGGGGCGTTTGAATTGCAAAGCCGGCTTGGCTTCCCAACGTCCACGCGTCACGGTGGCTCCGACAATCGCACCGTCCAAGTCAGGCTTGTGTGGCACGGTGTCGTTTGACAAGAACCGCTGGCCCTTCAAGGGCGAATCCATCGCAAAATACGCGATCAATCGCGAATCTTTCCGCAACGTTTGGCTGGCTTCACGCCAGCGCTGGTAGCGTTCGTTTTGCTGTGTTTCCGCGAGTCGTTGCAATCCCGCAGCATCAACAAATCGATCAGGAGTCATCGCCGACTCGACCAAACCGACGCCCGTTCCACTGCCGCGCTGAAGCGATTTGCCAGCACCAACCAACTGCGGTTGGTCTTCGTCAACCTGCAGTTCAACTTCGCCGTCGAAGACTTGGACGTTCGAACCCTCGTCGGAAACTTCCAAGCCGAACTCGGTTCCCAGGTCAACAACTTTCATGTCCTGCGTCCGCACGACAAAACCTCGAGCGGCGGGAGGCACTTCGGCTCGGATCCGACCGCGATGCATGATCGCTTCGGCTGCAGAAACCACTTCCATTTCCGCAGGACCGTGAAGCACCACCGTCGCGCCGTTCAAAAATTCGATTTGTGCCCAGCCAGATTCCAATCGAACCGAACCAGGATTCAAAGCCGCATTGACACTGAGCGATTGCGAAGAAGATTCACCTACACCTCGGATCACTGCGTCTTTCGCGTTGACCAACTGGGTCACCACGGCCACGCCGGACGAAGTGGGCTCTTCCGCCGAAGCCCGACCGCTTGCGACGGTGTTGTCAGCAACCAAATTCGCTGGACGTGTTTCCAACTGCACCCAACGGAACGTGACCGCGACCAACAACGCCGCCGCCGATGCGATCACCCAGCGATAGACTTGTCGCTCGGACCAAACCGACCGGTTGGTCTCTTGTACTTCGACCTTTGCTTCGGCTTTCCACTGCGACGGTACTCCGTCCTGCAAAGCAACCGTCATCATTTGCCAGCGAGCGAACTTGGCACGCGAATCAGGATCACGCCGCAACAGCTCGTTCAACATATCGCGATCGACGGAATCGAGCGTTCCTTCTTCGCTGGCAAGCAGCAATTCTTCGATTGATTTGGCTGACTTCAAAGGGCACCTCCGGTTGCCAAGCGACGTTCGATGCAATCGGCCAACTGTCGCCGGACTCGCATTAAGGTCACACGAACGTTCGAGCTTCCTTGACTCATTGAATTGGCGATTTGATCGATGGTTTGAGATTCGAAGTAACGGTCTTGAATCATTTGCCGACGCTTTTCGGGCAACGAATTCAAACACTCCGAAAGAGCGGACTGGATCTCGTTCAAACGCTCGGCCTCCGTTTCCACTTCCGTCGAAACCAGCTCGGCAACATCCGCGTCGAGCAAGGACGGAGCGCGACGTTTGTCTCGCAGGTTCGAAAGCACCTGCAAACGAGCGATTCCAAACGCCCATGGCAAGAACGGTTTGCCGACCTGGTAGTCCGATTTGCGTCGCCAAAGCACCAAATTGGTCTCCTGGAGCACGTCAGCGGCCCGATTCGCGTCGCCCATCAGCGACTGGATATAGGCACCAATCCGCGGCTGATGTTCCGTCACCAATTGCACAAAGTGCTCCTCCGCCGATTCGGCGGCCAGGCGATTTGCGGCGGGATGGGAACGATCGGTCATGAACAGATTTTAATGGCGGGCATTTCGGTCTCACTAGCAATTGCGGCGAGATTCCGGTTCGTTACAGAAAACTGAAGATTTTTCGTGCAGTTGTTCCCAAAATGGCCGATTTCGCGGTCAAAACCCCGAACATTGGTGGCAAAACTGCTCTCTGAATTGGCTATCCAACGCAGCGTGCCTCCGGTCAACAAAACCATCTCGGCTGGTAAACTGCTCGAATGAGAAACACTGCCCCGCTCGTCTACCCATCCGCCGTCGATCGATGGCTGCTCGTTCTGCTGCTCGCCCCGATCTTCATGGCCATCGCGTTCGCCGCGTATTTGTTGAACGAAGGCCGCGCCGACGAGGCTGGCACGATGATCCTGATGGCCGCAGCGATCGCGGCGGTGACCGGTGTGTTCACAATCCCTTGCCGCTACACCTTGCTGGACGATGCTCTATCGATTCGCTGTGGATTGATCTGTTACCAAGTCGCTTACGCCGACATCACCGAAGCGATTCCGTCATCGACTTGGATCAGCGGCCCGGCGATGTCACTGAAAAGGGTGATTGTTCGCACCGCCAAACGCGATCACATTCTTTCCCCCGAAGAACGAGAACGCTTCATCGAGGAATTGATGGACCGAGTTGCCCGATCGATGGATCCAAGTGAATCAGAAACCAAGTAGCCCGCTGAAACCGCACAGTCCCTCCCTGCCAAGCGACGTCGAACTTCCACCGGTCGACCTCGCATCGACGGAATCTATTCCAAACGGCGAGAGCCCCGCGGGCGAGGATCAGGCCAACGGTGCGACCGGTCCGGCGGATCCGCCAATCAAGATCGAATACCCGAGCGAGTTGCCGATCACGGCCCATCGCGACGCGATTGTGGACCTGCTCGCCGAAAACCAAGTCCTGGTTGTGTGCGGCGAAACGGGCAGCGGTAAAAGCACGCAGCTTCCCAAGATGCTGCTTGATGCTGGCTTGGGCGAACGCGGCATGATCGGCCACACCCAGCCCCGACGTTTGGCCGCCCGCAGCATCGCGACTCGTTTGGCGGAGGAAACCGAAACCAAACTCGGTGGAGCCATCGGTTACCAAGTCCGCTTTGGCGATCAAACCAGCGATCGCACCAAGATCAAGCTGATGACCGACGGGATTCTGTTGGCGGAAACCCGAAGTGATCGCAATCTGCGCAACTACAGCGCCATCATCATCGACGAAGCCCACGAGCGTTCGCTCAACATTGATTTCTTGATGGGCTACCTGCGGCAACTAATCGACCGCCGTCCTGAACTGAAAGTCATCATCACCTCGGCAACGATCGACGCCGAACGTTTTGCTGAACACTTCGGCACCTCCTGCGAAGAAGCCGCCAGCGACCCTGAAAACGAATCCAACGTCCTCCCGGCTCCGATTCTGCAAGTCGAAGGCCGCGGTTACCCGGTCGAACTGCGGTACCTTCCTTGGGAAGAAATCGCCGGCGAAGACGCCGAAATCGACGGGCGTCACTACGATCTTTCGCGTCACGTGATCGGCGGTCTCGATTCGCTGTCACGAGACGGCAGCGGCGACACGCTGGTGTTCTTGCCCACCGAACGCGACATCCGTGAAGTCAGCCACCGAGTTGCCGGCCACTACAAACGCATGGGGCTGACCAACCGAGTCGAACTGTTGCCGCTGTACGCTCGGCTGCCTCAATCGCAACAACAAGCGATCTTTCACCCCAGCGGCAACAAACGCCGAATCATCTTCGCGACCAACGTCGCGGAGTCGTCTCTGACGGTTCCCGGCATCCGCTACGTGATCGATTCGGGCACCGCTCGAATCAGTCGCTACAGCGCACGAACCAAGGTCCAACGATTGCCTGTCGAAGCGATCAGCCGCGCCAGTGCCAACCAACGTTCCGGTCGTTGTGGTCGAGTCGGCCCCGGGATCTGCGTGCGTCTGTACAGTGTCGAAGACTTCGAAACCCGCGACGCCTTCACGACTCCCGAGATTCGGCGAACGAACCTGGCCAGCGTCGTCCTGCAAAGCAAAGCGCTGCGTCTTGGTCGGCTGGAAGAGTTCCCGCTGATCGATCCACCCCGTGCCGAAGTCATCCGCGAAGGCATGCGAACGCTGCACGAACTCGGTGCAATCGACGAAGACAAGGAACTGACGGAAATTGGTTGGCAACTCGGTCGCCTGCCCGTCGACCCTCGCGTTGGGCGCATCCTGATCGCTGCCAAAGAGATGGGCGTGCTGCCGGAAGTCTTGCCCATTGCCGCCGCGATGGAAAACCCCGATCCTCGCGACCGTCCGCCCGAAAAACGTGCCGCCGCCGATGAAGCTCACTCAGCATTCAAAGATCCCGAAAGCGACTTCCTTTCGCTGCTGAGACTGTGGCGTTTCTACGACACGATGCGAAGCGATCACAGTCGAGGAAAACTCACGCGAATCCTTCGCAAGAATTTCTTGTCCCCAACTCGAATGCGAGAGTGGTCGGACGTGTATCGCCAACTCAAAGAGATGGCGGCCACGATCGGTGAAGGCAAACGTCGTTCGAAGAACAAGTCGTCCAAATCACGAGGCTCCGTCGGAAAGATCCGCTATGCCGACTTGGATCCCGCCAAAGCCGACCAAGAACAACCGGTCGTTGATCAGGACAAGTACGCTCTGATCCATCAAGCCTTGATGACGGGTTTGCTATCTGGGATCGCAATGGCCGGCGATAAGAACGAGTACACCGGTGCGGGCGGACTGAAGTTGTTCCTGTGGCCCGGCAGCGGAATCTTCGATGCCAAACCGAAATGGATTGTTGCCGCCGAGTTGGTTGAAACCGCCAAACAATACGCTCGGACGTGTGCGAAGATTCAACCCGGATGGATTGAGGCCGTTGCGCCGCACTTGCTCAAAGCGTCCTACAGCGACCCGCACTGGAGTCGCAAAAGCGGCGGAGCGTTCTGCTACCAACGCCAATCGTTGTTCGGTTTACCGGTCGTCGTTCGCCGCCGCGTTCCGCTGGCACCCATCGATCCGGCCACCTCGCGAGACCTGTTGATCCGCCACGGATTGCTGGAGAACGAATTGCCGACGACCGCGAAGTTCGTCCGCCACAACCGACGCTTGATCGAATCGATCGAAAAACTAGCTGCCAAAACGCGTCGCCGTGACTTGGTCGTTGATGACTACTCGTTGTTGTCTTTCTATGCGTCACGATTGCCAGAAGACGTGTGTGATCGACCGCGTTTGGAAAAGTTTGATCGGCAAAGTCCCACGCCGGCTTGGGTGTCCAAACTGAACGACGACGTCGCCCTCGCGGCTTGGTTGGCGGATCCACCACCCGAAACTCCCGACGAGGATTCTGAGACAACGCCGTACCTGCGTCCGCAAGACATCGTGTCCGTCGACTCCGTCGCGATCGCCGAGGACGCTTACCCTGACGAATTGGCCGCGGGATCGTCTCGTTTACCACTGCAGTATCACTTCCGTCCAGGAGCCGAGGACGACGGCGTTCACCTGACCATCCATGAAGCCGCGCTCCCACAAGTCAGCGACGATGCACTCGGTTGGTTGGTGCCTGGTTTGCTGGAACCCAAAGTCATCGCGATGATCAAATCGTTGCCCAAACGATTGCGTCGCAACCTGGTTCCCGCCGCCGATGTCGCGGCCCGAGTCGTCGCGGAAATTTCCGACAAACGCGGTACAGTGCCATTCATGCCGACTCTGTGCGAAGCGTTGACGCGGCACGCGGAAGTCCGTGTGGTCGAGTCGGATTTCCAAGACGAAAAGCTTGAGCCTCATCTGCAGTTTCTCGTCAACGTCGTCGACGACACCGGCAACGTGATCGAGAAAACTCGCGGGGTTGACGCTGTCAAAGCCAAGCTCGGCTCGCGCGTGATCGACGACGCCGAAGTTGCCGCCGCGGCCAGCGGTCCGGAAGCGGACTGGTCTCGCGACAAGATGACAACGTTCGAACTGGACGTGTTGCCTCGTGAGGTCGTTCGCAAACGTGGCGGAGTTCAGGTCGCCCAGTATCCCGGACTGGTTGATCAAGGCGACTCGGTCTCGACCAAGCTGTTCTCCGACGAAGCCGCCGCGGAAGACGCCACCCGGCTCGGCATGATGCGACTGTTTGCAATCGCTTGTCGAAAAGACTTGCGTGCCCAGGTCCGACATCTGCCGGCCCTAGCGGAAGCCAAAATCAAACTGGCACCGATCGTCTCTTCGGCGGTGATTGAAACGGCACTCGCGGACCTGATCGTTCGAGTCGCGTTGGTCGAAAGCCAACCGGGTCGCAAGATGCCGGTGGTTCGAAAGCGAACAGAGTTCGACGAGCGAATCAAAATGGCACCGCAACGAATCGGTGAAGCAACTCAAGACATCGCAGGCTGGCTCGGCAAACTGACGGATGCGTACCACTCAATGCGTTGCCAGTGGGAAGAATCCAGTTCCCCCAAGTTGAATGAGGTACGCGCGGACGTCATGCAGCAAATCGAATGGTTGGTGGCAGATCAATTCGTGCAGTGGACACCCTGGCAACACCTTCAGCACGTGCCGCGCTATCTGAAAGCGATTGCGTATCGGCTCGACAAAGCCAGCAGCGCCGCTTCGCGAGATGCCGACAGCCGACAATTGATTGATCGGCTATGGCAGCGCTGGCTGAACGGCTTGCCGGAAGACCGACGGGATCCCAAATCACAATGCACCAGCGAATTCCGTTGGCTGATCGAGGAACTCCGAGTCAGCCAATTCGCTCAGCCACTCGGCACCGCCGTGAAGGTGTCCGAGAAACGCTGCGAAAAGCTGTTGGGCTGATCCCGTGAACACCAGCGCCCCCAACGAAAGCCTGCCAAGAGAACAAGAACGCGTTCCCAAAGCCCCCAAACCATTCTGGAAGCGCATTTTTCGCGTGGCGTTGCCGATCGTGTTGCTGGTCGGTTGCTGGTTGGCGTTTCAAACCAGCGGCGATGACTTGCGTCAAATGCACCAGCGGTTGGGCTGGATCGCACCCATCGTCACCATCCCTTTGCACGCCGTTGTCGCCGCCGCACCGGTTCCCTCCGATGTGATCGTGATCGCCAACGGAGGCCTGTATTCGTACCCGTTTGCAGTCTTCCTGGGTTGGCTCGGATGGTTCCTCGGATCGATTCTGGAGTTCCTGACGATTCGCTTGCTGACCGGCGTGGAATCCGCGGAAGACTCACAGAAGAAGATGCCAACATGGTTGTCCCGTTGGCCGGCCGGCAGCCCCTGGTTTTTGGTTCTCGGCCGGCAGATTCCCGGTGTGGGCGCACACTTGACCGCCGGAGTCGCCGCTGCGGGCGGCGTGTCGTTCAAACGCTATTCGTTCTGGACCGCCGTGGGCATCGTCCCCGGTGCGTTGTTGCTTTCCGCGATCGGTGCTCATCTTCTCGGACGCGTTTAGCGATTGCGTATCGCCAAGCGACAAAGCATTGTCGCGTTAACGACAAGCGTCACAACCGGTATCGAGCGGTCATCGGACGCCCTGCGAGATGCCTCGGGTGAACCATCCACCGGCGTCGCGACCGCTCACTGCGTTGATCCACCCATCTTCTCATTGCGGTCAAACAATCTTTCTATTTCGCAACTTTCGGAACAACGCTTGCAACATTGCTTTCCCATCGAAGAAACGAAGTGGGCAGCCCATCGGAAAAGTCCTTCGCTTTGACATCTGCTCAGAGCAACTCGTCCGTTTGCCCCATCACCCCACAACAAAGGAAAACAACATGAGAAAATTCATCAACTCAGCAGCGTTCTTGGGATTCGTCGCAACCGGCACGATGGCAAGCGCACAGGGTGTTTTGAACAACGCCGCGAACCAAGCTGGCAATGCAGTCAGCCGAGCCGCTGGCCAAGCCCAGAACATCACTCGCGGAGCCGCGGATGGTTTCCGCAACCGAGTCGATGACGCTGCAGCCAGCTCATCCATTCAGTCCAATGGAATTGCCAACAGCCGAGCAGATCAAAACGGAAACGTGTACTCTGGCCAGAGCATCCGAGCCAACGTGGGTCAGAACGCCACCATCAATGGACAATCGTTCAACCAAAACGTCGGTGCAAATGCAGGCGTCGGGTACCAGCACCACAACGGTTACACCAACCGCGGCAACGTGCAATATAGACACGGCCAAAGTGGACACGGGCAAACAGGTCATCACTTCCGTGGATCCCAGTTTGGCACGACCCATCATGCAGGAACCACCTATCACCATGGATCGGTGAATCAGTATGGTTCCACCAGCCAAGGTGTTCACACGCTACGCCATGACGCCAGTGGCCGAGAATACATCTGCGTCTCCGGACAACGAATCTATTTCGACGGTGCAACGAACTCCAACACGACCGGTAGCCAAGAACAGTATCAAGCTGGCTATGGCAATGCTGATCAAGCCTACGCGGCACCGCCGCGAAGCGGTCAATCGGTCGATGGCAACACCACACAAAACCTGGACGCGGAAGTCGACGGTGCGGTTCAAACGAACCAATCCGCTGATGCCAACCTGAACGGTGACCGTGACGTGGATGCAAACGCTAACCTTCAAACGGACGCTTCGACTCAGTCGCGTGCTTCCGCTAACACAAACAGCGAAGCTAACGTGAACGCCGACGCACGAGTCGACAATCAGACCGATGCAAATGTTGTTGGCGAAACGCGAGCGAATGCTGAGTTGAACGTGGACGCTGGTTTCACGCCCAATGGAGACGCTGGTGCTAGCACCGAAGTCAACTCAAACTTGAACGGTGCAGCTGGCAACACTGATGTGGACGCCGGCGTTGACGCTGCTACTGACCTCGGCGGTGCGATCGAATAATCTCAACGGCACAACGTTGCCGAATTGATCAAATGATTCCCAGGACGCCCGGAAGCTCAAGCGAGCCCCGGGCGTTTTTTCATGGAATCTTCCCAAATCAATTCGTCGGCACCGGCATTCATTTGGCCGCACCCGCCAGAGAAATCCCCGAAATCAGAGCATTCAGCCTCCACGCGGCGATAGATCGTGTGGCAATTGACAACCAACCTGATCTTTGACCAATCAATTGGGTTATGATCTCCATCGTCGCGAACCGATTCGCGGAGAAATTGGCTGTTCCGGATGGAAACTTTCCCGGAACCAAAACGATGGGAATGATGATCGATGAAATTGAAATGCCCGGGTTGTTCCAAACTGCTCCAAGTTCCTGACACGGCTGCGGGCAAGACCGTGAAATGCCCGTGCGGGAAGCAGTTGCGTGTCCCCGCTCCAAAAGCAACCGCATCAACTGGCGCGACCCGGCCGACCGCGGCTCCAACAAGACCTGCCGCTTCGGCCCGAAGTCCACAGCCCGCTGCCAGTCCTCTGGGGGCCGACGCTGGGTTGTTTGACGAACTCACCGAAACCGACCTTTCCCCGGTCGCCGTGGCTCCCAAACCCGGAATGATGCCAACCGCGTCCAGCGGCGGAGGCCACAACCCATACGCATCGTCACTGCACGAAGCATCGAACTCAGTGGCAACCACGTCGGACAAATTCGCATCACAGAATAAACGATTCCTCAACTACTTCATCGATGGAATCTTCGTCCAAGTCTTCTCGTTCGGAATCGGGATCGTTGTCGGATTCGGTTTCATCGCGATGTACGGCGTCGAAATGACTCCTGAACAAGAAGCGACGATGGGACTCGTTTCGACCGGTCTGGGGCTTGGCTTCTTCGCCTTCTACTACGTGTTCATGGAAGCGATCTTCGGGGCAACACTCGCCAAATTCATTACGAAAACACGAGTCGTTTCGGTCGACGGTGACAAAGCCGGCTTCGGAAAGATTCTCGGCCGAAGTTTGGCCCGGATGATCCCATTCGACCCGCTCTCTTACCTATTTGGTGACAACCGAGTCGGATGGCACGACTCCCTTTCCGGAACCCGCGTCATCGACCTCAAAAAGGTCTAGACCCAAACGTCGTCCAACAAGTCAGTGACGAGGCGGCCCAGACGGCCTCCACACAAAGATGATGCTGCGTGCCCATCGAAGTCCAAAAACGGTATCCAACCCGAAGAATTCGCGAGGACATCGTAGGAACACACCAATAGGTACAACGACCCAAACAACACTGCGCAAACATCTGTGAAAATCAGTGTGAATCCGTGGCCAAAACTTCTACACAAGAGTGAGCCACGGATGGACACGGATCAACACAGCTTCAAGCGAACAACTCGGATCGCTTCCCAACCTCCGCACCCCATTCAAAGCTTCGCAAACCAATACCGAAAAAAGAACGTGCGACGACGGACCTAGCGAAAAACCATGTTGTGCGACTGCCGAGCTAGAATTTGCCGATAAAGTCGCGGCGAAGCAGGTTGGTCACGAACATCTCATGTGCGATGCAACATGTCAGGGCGGCGAGAATCCACGCGAGAATTCGATGTCGCGGTCTGCGGTAAAGAAGCGCGAGCACGAACAGTGAAATCGCAAATGGGACCAAATTGCCAAGCAGGCCGTAAGTCGGCCAGCCAATTGCTGGAACAAATCGACCGCCGCCAATTTTGTGACGTGGTATCAGTGTGACAAGGCCAACCACTGAAACAATGTCGAACCCAAAGGTGAGCAATGGGGCAACGAAGAGGACGCGAACGATAGAATCCCGTTCCGCGTCCGATTTCTCACGTTCGGTCGGCAAAATACTCACGCTAGCTCGCGCAACGGAAGGTTTTTACGCCACCGCCGTTGCGATGCCATTCAAGTTTGAACAACGGAAGATTCTACCACCAGTTGGAGGCTTGAACAAACGACAGCGGTGTGCCGAAGGCCTTAGCGTAAAAACCATGTTGTCGGGCACTAGCGGCGGAGTGCAGTTCGCCATTTGTGAAGAGTTTCATCATCTACGCGATCACCGAACGAACGACGACCATTTGGTTGGACGAAGACGTTGAGGTCAGGGAGTGTGGCGCCGTGCTTGGACACAATAGCGAACAATTCACGAATGAACCGTTGCGGGTTGTCCGTTACAGCGCCCATGTGATCGGACATATAGATTTCAACGAGGGATTCAACCGCGCGATGGAATTCGCCACCAATTTCGTACGGAAGTTCCGCGGCGATTTCAGGCGGAGGGAGGTCGCCCAAGCCATGGACGTCCAGCAACCCGAGGTTTTCGCCCCAAATGTAGAGGTCAGGCGATTGTGCAATAGAGTCGATGTATGCGATCAGTTCGTCGACGGCCGGATGGCGAACTCCGATTGCGTCACAATATCGCGCAAATAGTCCACCACCGATGAACTGCAATGCGCGAGTCGAGAGATCGTTAAGGTCAACTATGGGAAAGCCTGTGCCCGACAACGGAAGGTTTTTACGACACCGCCCCAAACGAAGCGGGCGATGCCTGAAATACGAGAGATTCTACTAAGGCCAGCCCGCTTCGCCAAACATGGAAGGTGTGCCGAAGGCCATTTTGTACCCCACATCTTTTGCGAGCCGCTTGCATTAGGAATACAATCGGATTGAAGCCAATCATCCCTTGTCCAAGAACCATTAGTGTTCGATCAGCGGCGATTAGTGTTCCCTTGACCGCTCTGGCGGAACACTAATCCACTCTGATCGGACACTAATCTTTGGTGTTTCGAGATGTGGGGTATAAAAAGGCCGAAGGCCTAGCGTAGAAACCATGTTGGGTGATGCTGAAGTGCGATTACGGTCTCAATAGCCGAATCCCCCGATCCGTTTCCCATTTTCGAAGATGTTTCGCAACCAAATGACGATCCGACTGCGAATGCTGTTTGTCGAGCGTGAATTGCAGCAGGACGTTGGCGAATGCTTCATCGAAGTCAAAATGGGGCAGCCATCCAGCAGCGTTGACCGCCCAAAAACCAGATGAACTGAACGCAAGTTCGATGACCGCGAAGAATGGAAATGTGTCGATGAGGGTACAGGAAAGCCCCCCGCATCGAGTCCGGTAGCGAGCAAGTCACGGGCAGTTTGGTAGTCGCCGCCGTATCCGGGTTGGACAAGTGGAAGTATCCAATTTGGAGTACGGTCACCGAAGAGTGAAATTGGCATGTCGTGTTGGATGAACCACCGGGAGTCAGCGTCGACACCAACGACGACCTCAGAACCACCAGCGTTCGTGAACAACGGAGGCAACCACGTAATGCTGCGGTCTCCATTGCTCATAGATTGCGTCGCCTAACGGAAGGTTTTTACGACACCGCCGTTACCGAAGCGGTGGAGTTTGAATCACGAGAAATTGTACCAATGCCAGCGCCCGTTGCCTACCAACGAAGGTGTGCCGAAGGCCTAGCGTAAAAACCATGTTAGCGGACCCGGTGAATCGCCAAGACGGTCAGCCATTTGAGAGGTCACCCGTGACGGCACGAACAATACTGACGGCATCGCAGGCGTAAAGGTCAGCACCGCCAAACGGGTTGAGTTCGAGCAGTCGCAATTCACCGTCACATTCACAAACGTCGAGGACGTAAGCGTCAGCAGGAGCTGGAATCGCGTTGGCAACGGTTTGCGCAAAGGTCCAAACATCGCTTTGAGGTTGGTCCGCGACAGCCGAACGAGTTGGGGCATCGTATGCGGAACCAGCAACGACGGAGCGACGGACAACAACGAATCGCCATTCGCGACCGACGTTGCGTATCGGTGCGGCAACAATGGGCAACGAATCGTCGTCAAAGTAGAAGCCGTGATCCAACGCCTTGAGCGTTACCGAAGCGACATCAAGGATGCGGCCGCTGAACGGTTTCAGTGGGCTGTCGGGGCGAACGAAAATGCGATCGGCGCAGCCGATGGCTGCGGCAACGTCAGCGGCAGACGCAACGAAGTCATTGGCGGGCATCAAACGCCAATCGGTATGAAGCAACCAATCGCGAGCAGATTCGTACCACGCCGAGCAGCAAAACGAAGCGGTGTTGCAGAATGATCCCGGCGACCAATCGAGTTCGTCGTGGATACGAGCGGCGTTGCCAAGCGAACCATGGAAATACGTGTGATCTCCGGCAAGATCGGGCGGCAGCCCGTCGGACCACCAAGCATCGTTCCAATCGACGAGACGATGCCCCGCATCACGGACGGCCGCACGAAGTGGCGAGTGTGAATCAGGAAAAACGTCAGATTCAAGCACCCACGTTGCACGAGTCATTTGAGCTAGGGTCCGCTAACAGGATTTTGGACGACAGAGTGTCGTCCATGCTGGAAAGTTGGGGAATTTAGACTTGGGATTCTAACACTTCATGCGTTTGGGTGGGTGCTTTCGATGACCGGTGCTTCGGCGTCGGCATTCATTGTAATTTGGATTGTCGTCGTCATTTCTCATGCTTGTCGCAAGGCGTTGACGATTGGGACGGTTGCTGCCTGGATGGCGGGGATCAGTCCCGCGAGCATTCCGACAAACAAGGATACGATGGTTCCGGTAGCGGCCAGCCCCAGTGATGGTCGAAACGCGATCGTTGCACCCTCGGCTCCGATCGCGAATCCTCCGAAGCCGAGAGCGGCGAGAGCAAGCAGGGTTCCAGCCACTCCGCCCACCACGCACAAGATCGTGCTCTCGGCCAAAACCAGTCGCATTGCTCGGAGCGGACGCACGCCAACGGTTTGTAGAACAGCGTATTCCTTGATGCGGTCTTGGACGCTCATCACCGTGGTCGTCGCAACCAACGACAACACGAGCGCCACGCAGGCGTAGCCCAACCAATGAGCGAACCCAATCAAGTCCACCAAGTCCGATAGTGTGCTGGCTTGAAAGGCGCCCTTTCGACGCGTCTTGGTGGCGACCGCACCAGCCCGCAGTTTTTGATCGATCGCGGCGGCCACACGATCGGGGTCTGCGTCATCGGTGAGAAGGACTTCGTGCTGAGTCACCAAACCGGCCGCATCCAAACCTCGGGTGTATTGAAGGAATTGCAGACTGGTGTAGATCAAGTTCTCTTCCGATGGCACGTTGGACTCAAAAACTCCCGCGACGCGAACCGAGATTTCGCCGATCGTGAATTGATCGCCGACTTTCAGTCCACGGCGCTGAGCCACATTGCGGCCGACAATCGCGGCATCGCGAGTTGACTGGAACTGCTGCCAATCCCCGCTCGTCAATTTCAATGGACGGGTTTGCTGAATTTGTTTCGGGTCAGCTCCATTGAAAACCACAATGTCGAGACTGGCTCGGCAGTTGTTCGTCCACACCTGAATGGGCATCACGTCGCGCACACCCGGGATTTCCGCGATCACTCGTTCATAGTCCTCCGGCAAACGACTGCTCGTTGGACAGAACCGGTTCTCTTGGAACACGATCAAATTGCGATCCGCGTCAGAACCCGTCGTTAGTCGATGCAGGCCTTCCTGAACGGAACCCACGAAGCAAAAGACGAACATCGCCACCGCGGCACCGGTGACGGTGAGCAGCGTCCGCGTGCGGTGTCGCCAAAGCGTTTTCAATACATAACGAAACATAATGTCCATCCGAATTCGGAAGCGTCCAATGTGGCATAGGCTTCCAACCTGTGATTCTGCACCAAGTAGCTGATGCCACCTATCGTTCAACTAAGCTACGCGTGAACAACAAGTGACGATGTTAGCGGTGTGGCGCAAGCCGCCCGGCGAGGAACCGGAGGGCTCGCGCCCTTCCGCTACGTCACTTGTTGTTCACGCGTTGCTAACTGTCGAAGTCTCATCCAATCCAACCTCACGAAACTTGCCACGATCCAACACCAACTGCCGCGATGCGATTTTGGCAGCGTCCGTGTCGTGGGTGACCATCAACAGCGTGATGTCAAGTTCCTTGTTCAATCGCTGCAGCAGGACCTGAACCTGTTCACTGGTTTCCGTATCCAAACTGCCGGTAGGTTCGTCAGCCACGACGACTTTGGGGTGAGCCACGATGGCTCGCGCGATCCCGACACGTTGCTCTTGTCCACCAGACAATTGTCGAGGGTAGTGGTCGGCTCGATCGCACAGCCCCACCGCTTCCAGTGCCAGTTCAACGCGTTGCCGGCGTTGCGAGCTGGTCATCTTCAGCAACAACGTTGGCAACTCCACGTTCTCATAAGCCGTCAGAACGGGAATCAAATTGTGCGTCTGAAAGATGTAGCCCAAATTCGCAGCACGCCAATCGGCCAACTTGCCGCGAGAAAGCTTGGTCACCTCGGTTCCAGCCACGCGAATTGTTCCGGCGTCAGGGCGATCGATTCCGCTGACCAAGTTCAGCAGCGTGCTTTTTCCGGTACCACTTGGCCCCATCAGCGAGACGAAGTCGCCCGCCTCGATGTCGAGGTCAACCTCGTCCAGCGGTGTGATCGTTTCATCACCCTTGCGAAAACTTTTGCAGACGCCACGCAGTTCGACCAATGCCATCAGTTCATCCCCATCGTTGTGTCTTCACGTTCGACCAAAACGGAATCGCCAGGTTTCAAATCCGAAGGAACGTTGGCGATCAATTTGTCAGTGACGTTGAGTCCCGATTCAATTGCCACCAAGCCATCGCCCCCTGAGCCACCAACCACCACGGGAGTTTGCCTTGCCATCTCATCTTCCGTGACACACCAAACAAACGACCCCGACTCGCCGGTTTGAACCAATGCCTCCGGAACAAACAAGCGTTGTTTGTCTTTTGCCGCGTTGACATTGGACTCGGTCGCAGGTGACAGGAAGGTGGCCGTGACCAACATCTCAGGGCTGACCGTGGGAGGAGGATCAATCAGTTCCACCTTCACTTCCAAGGTGTTCTTTTGAACGTTCGCGGCACTGGTGGCTTGCAGAACCCGTCCTTGGATGACCAATGACGACGACGCGGTTTCGATCTCCACTGGCTGGCCTCGGCGAACCATTGGCACATCTTCCAGCCGCACGTCCGCGCGGACTTGCAGACGTTCGGGATCGTACATCTCGACGACTGTGCTGGCGCTGTGCCCCGTCGAGGACGCCATGCCCGAGACTCGGGTTCCCGGCGAAGCGATCAAACGCAGGATACGACCATCCATGGGAGCCTTGACGATATTGCGTTCCAAAGCCAATTCCGCTTGCTTCCGTTGCAGCTTCGCCTCCTCCCATAGTGCTTTCGATGAGGCGACCTTGGCTTTGGCTTCTTCGACTTGTCGTGTTTCCTCGACTAACAAATTCAGTTGCTTCTCCAACGCTCGGACTTTCGTTTTCAACGCATCGACCTCGCGTTGCAGATTCGGTTGGCGACGCTGCAGCTCTTGCAACTTGGCCGATTCAGCCGCGTGGTCGCTTTCCGCACGAGCAACGATGCGTCCTGAGATCGCGCCTTCAGCAGATCGTTTGCCTTGCATGTTGTTCCGCGCGTACTCGACGCTCGCCTGGGCGGCCTCGATCAAAAACGGCAGTTTCGCGAGTTCCGTTTCCGCCCTCGCCAACATGCTCTGCGCGTCGGCGAGCTGAACTTCCAAGTGCACGGGGTTTTCAAACCGAACCAACGCAGCGTTCAATTCCGCCTCGGCGCGTTGCAGTTCACCCTGCCGGATCGCAACGGTGTTCTTTGCCTGCTGGACGTTCAGTTCCGCGTCGATCGAGATCAACCGCGCGACCGGTTCGCCACGTTTCACCGGTTGTCCTTCGACCACCAACAACGATTCAATCACACCGGGGGCCAATGCCGCGACGCTGATCGCAGTCGGTCGCGGTTCGATCCAACCGGGTGATTGAAACAACGTTTGCCCCGCATGAACGACCTCAGCACGTTTCGCGATCACTGGGATCACGGTGACACTTTGCCGTGGCATCCAGTGACGACCGGCCGCGACCGCGAGCAATGCCGCAAAGCCGACCAGGATTCCAATCGGAAACACATAGCGACTGATCCATCGTCGACGACGAGACGCCGGCGATGGAGTGCTTTGTGTTGGCGAGCGGTCGATGGCCAGTTGACCGAGATCCAGCGGAGCGTCAGCCATGGTTACTTGCTCGAACGAACGAAGACGTCGCTGGTTTCCACAGTCAAGTTGCCTTGGTCGTCGCGTTTGGCAACGCCATGCACGACCACGGTCGCCAGTTCATTGACACCCAACAATTCGCGAGCCGTCTTTGAAACCGGGGCTCCCGACTCATCAACGACCTTCACGGTCGCGATGTTGTCTTTGACCTGATCCTGCGTGCAGCAATAATCCCAAGGCGTCGGGCAACCTTCTTCGTCGGCACAGTACGGGATCTTTGGATCCACGATCGTGAAAGCAGCCAGTCCGTCGACGAATGGTTCCGTGGATCCACCGATCAAACCGACCAAAGTCAATTCCTCGCCATCGGCTGCCTTTTCACGAGCTTCCCCGACGGGCATCGCGCCCGCTGGTTCTGCGCTGGCGAGGTAGGCCGAATCCGCTGTGGTCGATGAGGCTGCATCCTGGTCGGCGACTTCTGCACCATCGCAACCAGCGATCAGGGCAATGGCTCCAACCAATACAAAATGTTGAAAACGCTTCATGGTACTTCTCTATCAAATGGGTTAACGAGTCAAACAGCTTTCAGTCCCGTTGCGACTTCTTCTCGCAACGCTTTCAGTGCCGGTGGCAACGAGCCAAGGACACCCAACAAAATTCCCACGCCGCAACCGATCAAAATTGCAACGCTGTCGATCCGCAATGTGAAAGCTCCCATCGTGAATCGAACCGCCATGCCGTTGAGCAGCAGCAACGCCACCACCCCGGACAACAACGATCCAGCGGCCGCCAACAAGACGCCCTCCTGGACCACGCTCAGCAAAATCGCAAACCTTCGATATCCGATCGCTTGCAACGTTGCGATCTCTCGAATCCGTCCGGCAACGGATCCGTACATCATGTTCAATCCGGCAAACACACCCGCGCCGGAAACCAGCACCACCACAAACCACGCCAACACTCGAACGGGTTTGTAATGTTGTTGCAGCGAGGCGTAGTAATCCGTTTCGCGAATCGCTCGCAGTTCCAAGTCCAATCGTTCTTTGCAAAACAACTGAACCTCCGCGGGTGAACGACCGGGCTGCAATCGAATCGCGACCAGACTCAAGTCTTGTCGTTTGGTCGCGGTTTTAAAGTCACCCAAGGGGCACCAGATTTCAGATTCGTAGGCCGACCCGCCGGCAGCGAACCGGCCACTGATTGTCCACTTGCGTCCCTCGAATTCGAGTTGCCTGCCAAGCTCCAATTCATTCGGTTCGCGCCCAAGCTTCGTGGCGACCAAGCGGCCAACCATCACTTCGCCGTCCGCCGGCCACGTTCCCTCAACCAACTGAACGGAACGGCGTACCAACGGTGCCGACGTTTCAACGCCTCGTACCAAACCGAGTCCACTAGGTCCCGATTCAGTGGCGACGCGTGTGCCCAGATACAGCTCCGGTGAGACATGGTTGACGCCGAAACGTTTCATCGTGCCATCGAGGCTGGCCGCCAACAACGAAGGGGTCCGAGCGGCAATCGAGGAGTTCTCGATGTTCTCTTCCGAGTTCACCGAATACACCAACACCACGTCTTCATCCCCGCTGATCGCGAGCGACCGTTCCAAGCCGCGAATGAATCCAACGACCACAAACACCAACATCACCACGGTGGCCAATGCCACCAAAGTCAACGCGGTGCGGACCGGACGCCGGGCCAGGTTGCGGACGCCGTATTCCCAAGGCAACAGCATCAGCGATCGCCTTGGGACATAAGTTGGATGCAGAAACGGATGGCAAATCTCATCTTCAACGCTTTGGTTTGGACGTGAACGTGCCGTCGGGAGTGATCATCTTCTTTAGCGTTTTGCCAATGCTCTCCATGATCTCCCAGATTCCCTTGGGACTCAGCTTCACGCCGTCCTTGGGAACCAAGGTCACCGACTTCTTTTCGATACTGCAAACGACCTTGGTGACAGCATCCACCGAATCAAACCGAGCGGTGATTCGTTTGACGCATCCGCCACACATCTCGCCCACGGTCATCACGATTTGATGAGCCGGTTTCTCCTTAATCAGCGTTTCCGCTGACGCGGGTCCAGGACCGAGCAAAGCGGAATTGAGAAAAGCCAAAGCGGCCAAACTCAATCCATTCCGTTTCCAACAAAACATGATTCTCAATTCTTCCATTCAAGACAGGATACAAACGCGTAATGAGCACCATCGTCTGTTCTGCGATGGCAAACAAACGGATCGAAGGCGAGCCGATCCAAACAGGTTGTCAAAGCACGACGGAAACATCACGCAGTGCAATCACTGACCACAGATCCAACGAGGTCTCAATCAATGAACGCGCAGCAACGCATCTTCAGCACTGACGCGATTACAGAACGACCTGGAAGATCAAATCAGCCAAGATTGGTGCGCAAGACGCACCTGACGGCCAGATAGACTCGCGCAAAACGGCAAGTCACGACGCGAACACCAATTCGCATCGGAGGAGAAAAGCGACTTCGATCGAACATCGACCACATTGGTCCAAGCAACGACCAAACTGAGATCGGGAAGATCCAAATCGCTCTCGAGAACGGCACCTTCGCAAATGCAGTTCATGCAATTGCAATCGTCTCCGCATGGGGAGGAGTCGCCACGTATGGGATCAAGATCCGACGTGGACACTGGTGCAGATGATTCATCGTGATGGCAGCAACTGCAGGTTGCTTCAGCAACACTTTCATCGCATGTTGCTTCCGTTTGACACGAGAAGCAACGCAGAGGGCACGTCAATAAATTGACGACCAACAGAGCGATGAAGAGCGGA
Source organism: Rhodopirellula bahusiensis (assembly GCF_002727185.1). NCBI lineage: Bacteria > Pseudomonadati > Planctomycetota > Planctomycetia > Pirellulales > Pirellulaceae > Rhodopirellula > Rhodopirellula bahusiensis. The sequence continues at coordinate 6,888 of NZ_NIZW01000046.1, read as the reverse complement.
GTTTTCATGCTTCAAAGTCTAGCAACGCTCAATTATCCGAGCAACCAGATTCTCGCAGAAGCCAAGCGTTCGGCGGACTCGGTGAGTGTCGATCGAGTCGTCAGCAAAACGTTAACGCATGTAGGATGGGCACTCTTGCCTTTTTATACCCCACATCTCGAAACACCAAAGATTAGTGTCCGATCAGAGTGGATTAGTGTTCCACCAGAGCGGTCAAGGGAACACTAATCGCCGCTAATCAAACACTAATGATTCCTCGGCAAGGGATGTTTAGCCTTAAACCGCTTGTATTCCCAACGCAAGCGGCTCCCAAAAGATGTGGGGTACAAAAAGGCACTCTTGCCCGCCAGATTTGCGGATGTCGGCCAAGAGTTGCCAACCTACAACCCAAAACGCTAGGACCGCCCGGTTGGGGCAAGGTCGTAGAACAGAGCTTTCGCAAACGACGACGGTCCACAACACCCAACATTTCACAGTCCACAGTCAGGTGCAGGAACTGTGGCGAACGCCGAGCGGCTCACATCCCCGATGACACTTGCGTACCTGTTCAGGCCAATGCCGCTTCCGAAGACTGCTTCGTTGACCAGAAAAGACTGCCCGCCAAAACGAAAGCCTGAGCCGCCGACCAAAGCACCAACGCGGACCACCAATGAAGCACGATCTGGTCTTCCCCCGCGATCGATCCAGCCCGAAGCCATCCATCAGGCGCGAGCAACCATCCACCGACAACCACCAAGAAACCAGGAATTGCCGTCGCAACCAGAATCACAAACGACTTGCCGATCCCTTTCGCTGAGGCCGCCAGTATCAGGCTGGCAACGTCCACCAAAGCATAGACGGCCACAAACCGCATCAAGCGAATCGCAAGCGGTTGGATTTCTTCTCTCTCTTGCTCGCTGATCCCGCCCAACGGAATTTGCAACAGCGACTCAGGGAATGCGGCGAGTGCAATCGCCAGTGTCATTGCCACGACCAAGCCCAACGCAATCCCTCGACGGATGGTTTCCGATGCCAACCCAATTCCTTTGGATGCCAGTGCTTGCCCGGTAACAACCGTAACCGCGGTGCCCAAGCCAATCGCGGGGATGGACAGCAACTGATACATGGTGAGCGCGGCGGAGGTCGCCGCCAAACCAGTGACCGATGCCGCACCAATGACCAACAACACGAAGCTGAACAAGCCTGACCGAATCAATTGCTGCAATCCAATCGCGGATCCCGGCACGATGATCTCGTTCATGACACGACGACTCGGTCGCCATGCGGCACCAACGTGGCGTCCGAACGAATTCAAACGCATCAACATCATCGCGAACACAGCGACTTTGAACCACATCGCAATGGTCGTTGCGAGAGCAGCTCCAAAGACACCCATCGCGGGCAAGCCCAACCCGCCGAAAATGAACCAATAGTCCAATCCGACATTCAGCACCGACGAAGCGATGTTGGTTTGCAAGATCGGCCGGGTCACTCGTCTTCCTACGAAGAACGCGGTCAGGCCGGCTTCCAACATGGATGCAGGCGCGACCAACAACAACGTTTGAAAGTAGCGAGCCTCCTGTTGCGCCAGTTCAATGTCGTGTCCAAACGCTTCGAACAAATCGGGGCTCATCCAACCGATCAATGCGAACGCTGGAACGCAAGCCAGTGTGAACCACAAACATTGCCAGAGCAGCGACCAAACCCGAAGCGCAACCGCTCCCCGACCGAGCTTCTTCCCCATCGCCATCGCTGCGAGCGGGGTAATAAAGCCCATTGCGGTGACGGGAATGCAAGCGATCGCCCAATACAAGTTGCCGGCTGCCATCGAAGCTGCTGACGAAGTCGGCCCGTACCACATCAAAAGCGTTCGATCGGTGAAGAGCGTGATCGAGAAACAACCTACGGTGGCCGCCAGCGGAATCGCAACCGCCACCATCGCACGATATCCGTACGCGTCGGTTTCGATACGACGGGGCGATTCGGACATGAGTTCCTACAAGAGAATGGACAGCGGCCAATCGTCGGCGGTCAGATCAAAAACTGAAAGTGCGTGGATCGCGACATGGCGACGTTGAACAAAACGCGTTCAGCCTCTGGCTCAAAAAATGCAGTGAAAGCTCGCAGATCGTTCGCGACTACGCAAGCGAAACACGTGCCAGCGCATCGCGTCGCCCAACGTGACAACTTAAACAGGAACTAACAATGTCCACCACCAGCTTTTCACAGCGGCAAACCAAGGCAAACCATCAAGTAGCCAGCGCGCATGCTGGCCCGAGTTCCGGCAGTGGAATGCTGACTCGTTTGCTCTCATCGATGGCTACATTGATCAACCAATCTGATCGAAAGCTAACCGATTCAGGAGTCATCAATCCGGTCGCGGAACGCGTGTCCGTCGTCGCAACTCAACGCCGCTGAGTATCTCCCCACGACCTTTGGCACAGTCGTTGCTAAAGCCGAAGCCGACGGAATCGAAAACGACATCACGGATGATCTGAGTATCAATCACCCGTTTCAAACTCCATCGGCTGGGGAGCCACTCGCGATGAAAATCGGCATCATAGGTCATCTCAAATTTCCCATCGCGAAACCATACGCAGGAGGTTTGGAAGCATTCACTCACGCGTACACAAACGCATTGGTGAACCGAGGTCACGAAGTCACATTGTTTGCTTCTGGCGACTCGGATCCGCAGTTGCCTCTCACAGGCATCACACCCAACGCAACCATTCCCGAATCCAATGCTCGACTCGGACGAATGTGTCATGATTGGATCGAAAGCGTTGAGGACGAAGCCTACGCGGCACTGATGCTGCAACTCAGCACGAGTGATTTTGATGTGATTCACAATCACTCGCTCAGTCCCATCCCTTTGCAGTTCTCACATCTGCTTCCAACACCTTTGATGACGACGCTGCATGCCCCCGTCTTGCCTCGTATGGCAGTGGAACTGCGTCGACGCGGCCCGGAAGCGTGCGGGCAATTCATTAACATCTCGAATGCAAACGCGGATACTTGGCGTTCGTTGCTACCCGAGCAATCGGTCATCCACAATGGAATCGACACTTCATTCTGGGTACGTTGCAAAGAAGAAAAGCAGCGGCGAGCCATTTGGTTTGGTCGCATTCTGCCGGACAAAGGAACGCACTTGGCGTTGCGAGCAGCACATCGCGCCGGCATTCCACTCGATGTCGTCGGCCCCATCTCGGCTCAAAACTACTTTAGCACGGAAGTCCAGCCACTGCTTCGTCCAGAAGACGCCTACCACGGACACCGCACCCACGAAGAACTGTGTACGTTGATCAGCCAATCAGCGGTGACACTCGTTACACCATGTTGGGACGAACCCTTCGGTTTGGTCGTCGCAGAATCGCTGGCATGCGGGACTCCCGTCGCAGCTTTCAATCGCGGTGCATTGCCGGAATTGATTGGCAAATCCACCGGACGATTGGCCAAACCAGGCAGTGTTCGCGAACTGGCTCAGGCTATTCTTGGATGCATGAGGCTGCCCGGTGAAATTTGTCGCCGAGTCGCCCAGGAACACTACAGCTTCGACCGGATGATGGAACAATACGAGTCGCTGTACCAAAGCCAATCCGACTGGAGCTTCCCGAATGAGGTTGCCGCGTGATCGATCGCCAACCTCATGTGGGCTTCTATGTCCACTATCACGGAATGGGCCACAAGCATCGGACCGAAGCCATCCTTCGACAATTGCAAGTGCCCGCATCGGTTGTGACCAGCCGGATTCATGACCTCGATTGGAACGGCCCGACGCTTGCGAACGTTGTCGGAATCGAATGCGACAATGACGACGTTCCAGTGCGTGGAATGCAGCACGCACAAGACGTCTCCGCTCTGCACTACGCACCGCTATGGACCGATTCAATCACGAAGCGAGTTGCCCAGTACACACGTTGGTTGGATGAAACTCGCCCCGACGTGATGGTGGTCGATGTCTCCGCAGAGATCTCAATGCTCACGCGGTTGGCATCGATTCCTCAGATCGTGATGCGTCAACATGGACGTCGCGACGACCCAGCTCACTTGGCCGCTTACGAAGCCGCCCATTCACTGCTGGCTCCATTTCCGGAATCAATGGAAGATGACATCACACCCGACTTTGTGCGAGACAAAACGGTCTACCTGGATGGGTTTTGCCGCGAGCAAACAATCGAAACTTCGAACCAATCGCAACGAAACAAGTCGAAACGCGAGCGGCCAATGATTGTCGTGATGTTTGGTCGAGGAGGCACGGGCGACGTTCACCAACACTTGCGAGAGGCGGCGACTTCGGTTCCGCACGCTGACTGGGTCGTTCTCGGAAAGGACGATGATTCGAACTTCGGACGGACACCTGCAAACTTGTTCTTCGCCGGATGGCAAGATCGGCCCGACAATTGGATCGCTGACGCCAGTGTCGTGGTCACTTCCGCCGGTCACAATAGCGTGATGGAACTCGGGCATGCTCGATGTCGAGTCATCGCGATCGCGGAAGATCGTCCCTTTGAAGAACAAATTCGCAAAGCGATGATTCTCGATCGAGAACGCCTGGCAATTGGGCTTACTGAATGGCCGGTATCCTCCGAGTGGCGAACGCTCATTGAACGGGCAATGAACTTGAATCCGTCGCGCTGGGACGTTGTTTTTGAAGGAGGCGGTGCCCGTCAGGCGGCCGACCACATCTCCCAAGTCGCTCAGTGGTCCCACGAAGCACGAATGTCAGCGGAGTTGGTCACACTATGATCACCAGCGTGCTAACGATTGTTCGAGGCCGCCAGGCTCACCTCGAAAACCAACTGAAAGGCCTGTTGCAGTCAGAAGTCACACCGCACGAGTGGATCATCGTGGGGATGAACCAAGAGGTTTCTATCCCGGACTGTGATCGCCTTCCAATTCGCACCAGCAGCGTTGATCACCCGACGGAACCGTTGCCATTGGCTCAGGCTCGCAATCACGCCGCTGCTCTGTGCGAAACCGAAGGCATGATCTTTCTGGACGTGGACTGCATTCCGTCATCCGGCATGATTGGCAAAATGACGAATGCTTTGAGTGATGAGGATCGCCTTTGGATGGGACGTCCTCGTTACCTTCCCGCCGGTGCTGCCAGTGGAGAATGGCAAACCCAGAATTTACAGCGACTCGCAGTCGATCATCCGCTGCAACCTTCGTTCGAAGGAAAGGATCGCTTGGCCTCTGATCGTTACGAAATGTTTTGGTCACTTTGTTTCGCAATCACTCGTTCGTCGTTTGAAAGGATCGGTGGATTCGACGATTCTTTCGATGGCTACGGAGGCGAAGACACCGACTTCTCATTCTCAGCACGCAAGGCGGGAGTGCCATTCGGTTTCCTCAACGCAGTGGCCTATCACCAGCACCATTCGGTTTGCAAGCCGCCACTGAATCATCTTCAGCCGATCGTTCAAAACGCCGAGCGATTCCGAAACAAATGGGGAATCTGGCCGATGGAATCATGGCTGAATGCCTTCGCGGAACGCGAACTGATCGAATTCGATCCAACATCGAGCTCCATTCAAATTCATCGTTTGCCGACGCAAAACGAGATCGAAGACGCGACCACGTTGACACCCGCGGGCTTTTGATCTCGATCCACCAATGTTTTCAATGAACCGGAGTTTCCGGCACGGTAGTTGCAACTCAGTTCTTTCAACAAGCGAACCGCTTGATGAAAAAAATAACCACAACGAAATAAGGGATTTGAAATGTCGATTGAAACTAAAATTGATTTGAACGAAACCACCATCGCAAAGCTTCAGAAGCTGATCCGTGCCAACATCGACTCGTACAACGGGTTCCACGAATCCGCAGAAGAACTGAAGGACGAACGTCTCTCGGCACTCTTCAAAAACATCGGCGACGAGCGATCGGCCATGGCGAGCGAACTGCAACAGTACGTTGAGTTCAATGGGAAAGACGCCGAAGACGATGGCAGCGTCGCAGCAAAAACCCACCGCATCTGGATCAACATTCGCGGCAAATTGAACGGTGGCGATGCCACCGTGATCCTGATCGAAGCCGAACGTGGCGAAGACCACATCAAGGAAGCCTACGAAGATGTCTTGAAGGACACCGCAGGCAGTGCCATGAACGATGTTTTGACCGCCCAATACGCCAAGGTCAAAGCCGGCCACGACAAGATTCGCGATCTTCGCGACGCTTACAAAGCCAACTGATCACGGTTGGCCTCATCATCTCGATTTCAAAACCGAGCAACGAAAGCCATGTCCAAGGACATGGCTTTTTGTTTGCGCCGACGAAATGTCGCGAGTGTTCAATTCTTTCGAAGTTGCGACTCTAGCCAAGAACGAAGCAGACAATGGCAAAAGCCAAAGCAATCCAACCAAGGCCAGCCAGCTCTGCCAAACACGGAAGCTTTGCCAAAGGGCTCAACGTGAAACCCATGTTGTCGGGAACGTCCAAATCAGTTTAGTTTTGCAAGAACTTCTTCAGAGCAACCAAGAGAGGACGTGAACTCGTTGCGAAGCCGGGCGGAAAGCTGTCCAAGAGCCCACGAACGTGATTTGCGACCATCATCGAATTTTAGGTGTTCGACAAAGACAACATGAAACAGTGACCGCATTTCCGGGTGTGCATGGGCCAGCACCCGATCCGCGATCTGGAAGTACGCTTTTACGAGCTCGCTATCGCCATCGTCGATCGCGTTCTGCGTTGCGTGGTAGAAACGCGAAAAGGCAATGTGCACGCGCATCTTCGCCGATTCGCCCACAAATTCAGCGGCAAGATCTGGGAAACGCTCGAGCGCCCATTCGAGAAATGCCGTGCGAAATGCCAATACGCTAGTGCCTCCGGAACGATTTTGTGCCGCTTGATGACCTCATTTTCACCAGATCCTCAAGCAGCCAGAAGCGTGCCCTGATAGGTCCACTT
>NZ_NIZW01000045.1 GCF_002727185.1 Rhodopirellula bahusiensis | reverse complement strand
GCTCCTCCTGAAAGGTTGCTTCCAACAATCCGTCACGCGTCCGTTCCACCACCAAACCGAAACCGCCGCGTTAGCGGCTTACTTGAACCATGGCGTGCACACGGAGCGGGGCTTGCGGCCGGATTTGAAATGGACAGCTTTACTCTCCCCGCCCGGTGACGCCGGTCGTTCTGTTGACAAAAGATGCGAAAGCTCATTCTCATCGTTGGATGCATCCTTGCTGTCATCTCTTTCGATCTCGTGATGGGGGCCGTGTCACGGTTACTGCGTACGCAAGCTCGTGCGATCATTGGAGATTGGGGCATGACCGCTTCGTGGACCGTTATTCCCGCCGCGTTTGTGTTCACTCCCCCAAAGCGGAACGCAACGCGAAACTGGCCGCTGCGTCTATCCCTCGCTACCCTGACCTCTTGGCACGCAACGCTTGTATTCCGTATGCAATTCAACTTGCCTGCTACGCGTGAACTCGCACGCGAGCGTGGTGACCTTATGTATGACGGCGTTGGGATGAATGCTGCACTGCTGGTGACCGGTTGGATCCCTCCGTTGATCGTCACTGCCGTGTTGATTGCTGTATACTCGATATTCACGCGTCATTCCGGCGTTACGGACGATGGTGTTGTCCACGCCGAAACGGCAGACGAAGCAACAGAACCATGACATGCACGGGAGGACGGCTTGCGCGGTTTTTGAAGTGGAAAGTCTTTCGTCCGTCCCCCGTGATGTCTACCGTTATTGTGATGAATTGGTTGATTGCTCGACGACGTTCGAGTGGCATCGAACATCCACGTCTTGCTTGCGCTACTTTCGTTGGTCGCAAATCGTCGGCAGGAAAATGCTGGTTGGATCTCGGACTTGAGCATCGGCACCCGGGTTGGTTTTCCAAAGTCGCTCGGTTGGTTTTGCCTTTGATTGGCAATCACCGGTGACCCAACTTTGCAGTTGCATCGCCGCTCGATCATTCCATCAAAGGTCATCTTCTCGACGTGGTTGGCTTTGCATCGTTTCCAGCTTTGTTGTTTCGCCATCCGGCCTTTCGTACAATTGCAATCCATCTGACCGGGCCCGGCCATTCCGCTCCGCACGCAATAACCAATGCATGCTGCGGAGTGGCGGTGGAGACCTACAACAAGTGGAAATCTGCTTTCCGCCACCGCGCAGATGCTTCCCGTTATCCCACTCAGAGCGAAGTCGTGGATGGCCTAAACCCGTACACACCTGCAAAGGAACCGTCATTGCTGTCACACGACGCGCGGCGAACGTGGGGAAAAGTAATGCGTTGGGTCATCTCGATCGCCGGGTTTGCCCTATATTGCTCGACGCCATGGCGTGACGCGGCATACTTCCGAGACATCGCGGCGAACGAAGGGTTTGGCACCACTGCTGATTCGTATGCCATTGGAATTGCCGGGTCATTTTTGTCGACCGTGATGTATTCACCGATCGCCCTACTGCTAATCGGTTACGGGATATTCGGTTCACCGCGAATTGCACTACTGCCAAAGCGACCTCAAAGTTTTTCGATGTGGGCAATCTTCGCGACCATCGTTTTCGGAATGATGATCGTTTGTGAAATCGGCTACATTGACTCGGCGGTTCGGTTTCGCCACCATCAGGACACAGGTGTTTGGTCACTGGCGTGTATCGCCTTCATGTATGTTTGGTGGTGTTGTTCACTGAATCACAGCGTGGATGCCGAATTGGGATAACCATGGCATTCACACGGAGCGGGGCTTGCGGCCGGATTAGAAATGGACAACTTGACTCTCCCCGCCCGGTGATGCCGGTCGTTACTCGACCAAGTAGAGCCATGCGATACGTGATCGCCTTCCTTGCATCTTGTGCTCTGATCGAGCCGGTCTATTCGCAATCACCCAGCACCGCGACCGATTCACGTCTCAATGGGACCTGGATCGTCGAATCGACGGAGATGGATGGCGAGCAAGTGGATGGTTTCAACGGAAGCAGGATTCGCATTGATGGCAAATCACTGCGGTGGACTATAAAATTGCGCACCTTGGAACGCGTCCTGACTGTCGACCGAAGCGTCACGCCAAATCGATTCGATCAAACCGTTGTGAAACCGGGAGCACCCAACAAGTCTGTGCTTGGGATCTATCGCTTCGATCGGGACCGATTGGTGCTGTGTCGCGCAGATGCTGGCTGCCCGCGTCCGGAGGAATTTGTCACTAAACCTGACGATTGCAGCCTGACTTTGATTTTGCGTCGCGAATCTGTACGGTCACCGACGCCGGAATTGAAAGACGGCGGGTAACCATGGCGTGAACCGAAGTCGCGGTCTTGAACTAAATGAAGTGGATCGTCAACCGCCGCGACTCGGTTACGCCCACCGTTCGCCGTCCAAGATGCGTTCCATGACCCACAAATTGCTTCTCGTTGCATTTGCGTTTCTCTCCTTTGCTGCGTCTCCGCGAAACGCATCGTCCTGTGACGAAACGAACGACAGCGATAAGCCAACAACACCGCTCTACCTACATCTGCTCGGAACAAACCGTGCGATACATCACGACCCTGAAGATTGGCGCCCTGAATCGGAAGATAAATCGGCACCGGTATGGTCGTGCGTTGCGACAATACAGGTGCACGCCAACCGTGATTTCTATTTTCGTGCTCCCGGAAACAGAGAGCCCTATGTCAAGGTTAAAGGTCGAGCGATAGAGATGCCGTCAGCTGCCTTTGACATCCGAATCGAATACGAACTGGATGACTCGAACATGACATATATCCAGACCGAAAAGTTCAAAACTAAATTGGACCATTTCATTTACTTGGCAGATGGAATCTACTGGCGAGGAATACTCTCACGCTGTGACGATGCGTACGATGCGTTTGACTTGGCACAGAGCAATGCGACTCCGGACCGCAGAAAGAACGGCGAACCAATCGATGAACCGAATTCGCGGTAGCCGGGCGATTTGGAAATGGACACTTACCTCCCGCGACTCGGTTATCGCGGACGTTCCCCGACTAATTGAACATGACGCCAGCACTCGATGCGTTTCTTCGACGCTTTGCGGAACTCGGCGGTGATGTTGATCGCTGGGAGCAATCCGAACCATCGAATCCAACGTTAACTTTTCCTGCGTTGCATGATTCCGTTGGGCACATTAGCGTTGACGACAATGGCGATGAACTAACGCTCGAACTCGGAACCAAGCATCACACGCACTTTTCTGGCTACAGCTACGAAGGCAATTCTGGACATGAACGTTTGCTTGCTGCGGCACATGACGCTGCGGCATTTGCGTTCGATGTGATCTCGGATCGCGTATGTTTCACCGTTGACTATATAGATGACCGCTGTATTGGTTCGTCTCACTTCTATCTTGATGCAGAGAATGCCACAGCAGACACTGTTCGTGATACGATGATTGGAATTCGTGGTGGCAACATTCGATCGGATCGATACTTGTGGTCGTCACCGCTTCAGCCGGAACACGGGGAACAATGACATGCACGCGAAGACAGGAGTCGCGGTTGTTGGTCTGCTTGCACGTCTTTCGCCCGTCCAGCGTGACGTCTGAGGTTCCCCGACTGATGGCCATGGCTAGCTCGATCAAGATGCGCAACAGCGCGGACAACATGGACGTCGTCGCTCAAGACCAGTCGTTCGCCGATTGCATTGCCGAGGGCTCGCACTTCGAAGGTGCGACACTCACCCGGGTGACGTTCACAGACTGTGACTTGTATTGGGCGTCTTTCTTCATGGCTGAACTCACTGACGTGACGTTCGAACGTTGCGATCTTCGTGGTTCCGACTTCAAGGAGGCAAAGATGCGCAACTGTCGGTTCCTAAGCTGCGATGTTGGTGATGACGCACTTGGAGGCAAAACGTAGTTTGGTGAAACCGACTTGTCCACGGTACAATTTACGAACTGCCGTGGCCGATGATCCCGCTTTGGTTGGACGTTGAAAAGTGCGGGGAACAATCGCGTGCACCCGAGTACGCGAGTCGGCTGGTTTTGAAATTAAAAGTTTTTCGCGCGTGCCGGGTGACGTTCCCCGACTGGACTGCAAACTTGACGTTCCGTCGATTTCGAATCCGAACACTATTGCTAAGCACGGCTGCGGTGGCGTTTGTCATCGTTGCATTCAAACCTTTCACACCACCGGTGTCCCTTAAGTCGATGGTGACGGCTCCGTTTCCCGAGCCGTTTTCACACCTTGATGAGAGATACCGGCAAATTCGGCTCACTGTTCAAAATGACGGACGCCTGCCCGTTTGGCTAAGACCTAGCGACAGCCTCAACCCGGACGACTCTTGGTGGGCACCCTCCGGTGGGGTGACTTACGTCCGACTAGATATTTACAAAGACGACTGCACCAAACTTGCTGCGGGAGAAACGCGGACATACGATATTGCTCTGCACGCCGACTATGAGAAGTTCAGGCTCTTCGTGTATGCACGTGATTGGCGAGGGCACGATGGTTGCGTGGATCTCGGGCAACACGACACCGATTTCCGAAAACGCGGGGAACAATGAAATGCACGGGAGATCGCCATTACGCTTTACTACCGATGACCGTCATTGGGGCGATCCCCGTGATTTCTACCGTTCGCCGATACAGTAAATGATTTCCGGCTTTGAACCTGGACGCTTGAGACTCACGCTGCACGTCGATGACGATGGATCGGCGGATTTGTTTGCAACCGCAACATCAAATGGGTTTTCCGGCCACGGCAGCGCATGGGTCAACATTTGTGAAATACAGGATTTCGCTGCTCGTATTGCAAAATATCCGCTCGACGCCGATGTCGAAATTGCGGGAGGGTTCTATTCGGAATCTGTGCCGGAAAAGCTGTCGCAAACGCATTTGTCGCTCCGCGTCTATTTGCTGGACGGACGTGGGCAGATCGGTGTTCATGTGAACCTGGCTGATCCGCATCACGCGGACGATCGCATTGACGCGATCAAATCAGTAGATCTGGAGGTTCTCACGACATATAATCGCATCGAACGGTTCTCACGCGAGATCTTGGGCCTGATTGATGGCCGAACGAACGAAGCACTACTCGAAGAAGAGTTGCTCTGATCGTCGGCAAGACGGCGGAACCAGACGATGCACGTGAGTCGCCGAATTGATTTTTTTTGAAGTAGTGAGTCTTTCGCGGCGGCCACGTGGTCATTAATGTTGAACCTACCCTCGCATCACGGGCGATCTAACGCCGGACCACTATTGGTGACTAAAGCAATTCGGCGAGCCCTCGCCGAATTCGATCCGTCTGTACATTACCGCGGCAGGAATCCCAATTGCGCAGGCCGTCCACAACATTGCGGTAATGCAAGGTCCGCTCCGCTTTCCGAGCATCCTCCAACGAGTCGATCGGCTCTGTCGAGGAGACTTGTCCATGCATACGTCAGCCCACAGCACCAGTAAACGATCCCGCTGACCGTGTGCAGGCCAATCAACCTTTGGGCTGCCTTGAGCTGCAGTCTGCTTGTAAGATCAAACCCGTGCAAAAAATCCGTCGCGACTTTCTCTGCGTCATGGATGACGGCGAGCAAGGTATTCAGTGCGTGGTGAAGAAGTTTTGGTCGAAATTTCAAACCGAGTCATCTTGCCCTACGCGTCAAATAGTTTCAGTGAAGACGGAGATTCTGCGGCTTGCAATTCCGAAATACCCAACCAGGCCTGAGTGACTTCCTGGTACATGTTGCGAAAGTCAGTGCTCATTTGCAGGTCACCGTCGACGAGGTCGGTCAGCTTGGGCGTTGTTCCAATCAGACCAGATCGGACTCGGTTGCCGGCGAGAAAGACGGGGCCGGCCGTTCCATGGTCGGTTCCTTCGGAGTTGTTCTCAGCGACTCGCCGGCCAAATTCGCTGAAGCCCATCACGCACACTTGATCGGACAGTCCCGATGCTTCAATGTCGTCGAGAAATGCTTTGGTGGCATCGGAAAACTCTCGTAACAACCGGGAGTGCGACGGCAATTGAGCCGCGTGGGTGTCGTAGCCGCTTTGAATTGCGTAGTAGATGGGTGTTTGAAAACCGCTCTTGACCATGGTCGAAATGGTTTGCATGCGCCTGCCGATTCTTGTAGTTGGGTACTTGGCACTACCATCGGCTCCACCCTCGGTGTTTCGCTCCAATGCACTGGCGGTGGCAATCGCGTCTTGCATCGTTTGGTCGACGAATTGGGCAAGCGAGGACTCGGAAGCCTGGTCGCTTGTAGGTTTTGGTTGAGCGTGAGCAGGCTGGCGCAGTCGCAAATCGGTCAGGCTCGATAGCGTCACGGCAGTCGAGCGTCGACTCTGGATGGCCAGCGGTTGCGATTCATCGCCGACCAGAATCATGTCCGGGTCATCTGTTTTCTTGCGGGCGGCGTCCATCGCCATGCCAAGCCACCCATGAGATCGCAGCACGTCTTCGTCACCAACTTGAGCCGAGTGCCAGATCGCCATGCTCGTGTCGTGAGACCGACTCGGGTTGGGATAGCCGACACATTGAACGATACCAAGCTTACCCTGTTCAAGCAGATCCGCCGCAGAACGCATCGACGGATGAAACCCCACCGAGTCGTTAATCTTGAGTAGCCGATCCGTTGGCAATCGCAGTTTCTTGCGGTGCATTGCGTAACCTTCGTCGGCGTAAGGGATGATCGTGTTGATTCCGTCATTGCCTCCGCTCATCTGGATCACAACTAAGATCTTGCCGTTTCTGTTCGACCGAGTTCCTTCGTCCGCCATCACTGCCCGGCTGACCAGCGAAGGCATTGCCCCCAACACAACGGCGGAACCATGGCCAAGAAATCGTCTTCGATTTGTCTTCATCGTTTGTCCCCGTGTCTTTGTGGAATCAACTAACCAAGTTGCGACGCCGGTCGCCGAAGGATCGCTTTCATGTCACCGGTTGCATTCTCGTGACCCAAGAGCAACCAGCTCGCGAACGTGGATTGATCAGCCGGCGTCGAAAAGCCGTGCTTCTTTGCCAAAACCGCGATGTCTGGTGGCCTATTCGGCCGATGCAACTCGCCCCGGCACAACGCTGACACATAGTTAGCACGGCCGATCATTGTTCGGGTCGTTAGCCACGATCGACCGCCGGGCCAGCCAAACACGTTGGGCGGATAGAACAGGTCTTGGCCGAGCTTGGACGCCCACTCCGCCAGCAACAATGTGCTCGGCGGCGGATCGAGCATTTCCAACGCCCACAGCGGCCCAATCATGAACTGAATTGGTTCCAGCACACGGTTGCCGATGTTGTCCTCGGAAAAGAACGCTTCGCTGCGGAGGATGGTCTCAACGGCCCAGCCAATATCCAGGTCATGGTCGCGAAGACCGCTGGCCAGTTCGTCGAGCGCATCGTCCGTGATGACATCTTCGCCAAAAAAGACTTCGCACAAACGCATCGCAATTCGCCGGGCGGGCGGTTCTTGTTTCAGCAGGATGGCCAGCACATCATCGCCATCGAAATCGCCTTGCTCACCGAGCATCTGCTTGGTTCCGTCATCGTGGTACGCCGGCACGTGCTCGAAGTCGCCGCCACGAACCGTCCAGCCCGTTAGTGCTCGAGCGACTTCCTTCACATCGGTTTCGCTGTAGTGACCGACGCCCAGCGTGAACAATTCCATTAACTCGCGAGCAAGGTTCTCGTTCGGTTTGCCTTTGCGATTGGCGTTTGCATCCAGCCAGACCATCATCGCCGCATCTTTGATGACCGCTCGCAAGAGATCACCGAACTTGCCCATTGCGTGCCTTCGCAACAAGTCGTTCTGACGTTTCATCATCGCCACGTTGGCAACCTTCAAGTTGCTGGTCGCAAAGTGATTGTGCCACATCAACGTCATGCGTTCGATCAGCGGATCACCCGAATACAAGATCCGATAGAACCACCAAGCCTTCAGTCGATTGATGTCACCGGAACTGACCGCGGCGTCACCAATCAGTCGCTGGAGCGAATCAAAATCATCCGTCGCGTTCCCGCCACGCAAGACTCGATCAACGGCGACCTCGGGCCCAGCCTGAAGATCCCGTTGCAGGCCATTCCAGTTCGCGGCGAAACCGGCACGCCGATGCAAATGGTGAATGCGACGAAGATCCCACGGCAATGCGTCGGAGGGAATGAATTGCTTCCATTCGGTTGGGCGAGGATCGTTCATGGTGCCGCATGGGGACCTGAAAGCGGCTCTATGTCTCCCATGTCTCGCGTCTCACCGGGTTCCAATGCGATGCTTTTGATAATCAAGGTTGGGAACCGTCCTGGTTCGTCTTCGATTCCGAAGGCGTATTTTAAACCTGGTACCAAGCTCGGTATTTGAAACTTTCCCTGGTCGTCGGTACGAATATCCAGCGACGAAGGGACGTTGAGGAAATCATGTTCAACCTCGCTCGCCTTGTTACCCCCATGGGTGTAGGAGACGATTGGAACGTCTCTGATCGGTGCACCGTTCTTATCTAACAGTCTTCCGGACACGGTGGCGGCGGGTTGCAGTTGTACCATTGCATCGGTTGTCCCTGGAGCGATCACAGCCTGCCCGGCCAAGTTGCGTTCCCCGTGCCAAAACAACAGTTGCCGTGACTTACCGTCAGTGAATCCAAGTGCCTTGAAGTTAGACGATTCCGTCTCACGCCAGTATGCCATCGCACGCGTCCCGCGGATCAGCGTCCCGGCCAACGGTTGCCCTTCGGCATCAACCACACGTCCTTGTGCCGATGCGCCGAGTACCAAGCCAACTGTGATTTCCACATTCGAATCAAGATTCTCTGGATTCACTTCCGCAACCGCGTGATAATTGCTCGTCGAAATGAGATGAGGAGCGGTTGCCAGAAAATCATCGTCATCATTATCGGACTGACGACCTTCGACAATCAAATCATCGCCAACCCCGAACAGGTAGTCGTCGCGAAATCCTCTTGCGGCAATAACGCCTCTACCCGGCAGCACGGCAAGCCGAAAGTTCCCCTCATCGTCTGTTTCAACTCCCGATGAACCAACGTGTAGCCCCAGTCCCGTGCTTCGGAGTGTTTGATAAGCCCGGTTTTTGTCGAACACGAAATAGGAAAGATAGGCACCCACGGATTTTTTGCTTTGTTGATCAACAACGTTGCCGTCCACCCAAACGCCCCGTGGCACCTCCAAGTTGATCTCCAGCGGATCTTCGCCTGGAGTGATGTTGACTCGCCGCTGTACCGCAATGAACGGTTGATCTTTCGGTGGCAAAACGGAAAGCGTTTGCTCGCTGCCAATCGATACGCCGGTCAGGTGGAAACGGCCTTGCTGATCCGACGTTGTTTCAACGGGTCGCATCGGATTGCCAACCGTGCCTCCGGAAACACTGAACCCGCTTAATGGCTCGCCTGTGTCCAGATTCTTTACTACGCCAGTAATCGGCCGTGTGGGGCCTGCGACATAGCTGAAGTTGTTCGCAACATAGTGAAGCGTTCCTAACGCCGGTGCATTTTCGTACCAGGGAACCGAGATGGGGTTGATCGGAACTCCAGTAACGACGCGAATTTCTTGCGTTTGGATCGTCGGGCTCTCAAGCAACAACGCCACGATTCGACCGGAGCCAAAGCTCGGCATCTCGAATCGGCCCTCGGCATCCGTTGCAACTTGCCTCTTGCTAATGAATGATGGCAGCATCGCGAGTGAGAAAAATTTTCGCTGCACCGCCATTCCGTCCGGTCGATCATTGAGCATCTTCCGCCAAGCACTGACCCCGAGACTTTCGGGCACGGGCACTTCAAGAGCGTTGAAAGATATTTTTACCCCAGGGACGGGCTGACCTTGCAGATCAAGGATTCGACCGGATAGTGGCTCGTCGTTGCTCGCAAGACGCAGTTCAAGCGGTTCGTCCGAAACGCGGTCCTGCAAGTTCGCCAATGCGGGGGCAAAACCATCCAGGGTTGCCACCACGGTCCCATATCTTAAGAGTCGTTCGCCATGAAGCTGAGAACGTTTTGATCGGGAGATAGCGAACTCGAACGAACCGTTCTGCTGGCTGACCGCCAACGGAATCGCTTGCTCTTCATTCAACAGCGGCTCGACCAAGCTGCCGGCATAAAAGATTTTCGCGCCCGAAACCGGGGTGCCGTTGGGATCGATCACGCGTCCGGCCAAGCGGATGGGTGAGTGCGCCGCTTTATCTTCCGATTTGTTCTGGCGACTTCCAGTACTGACGCTGGCGACATCGCTTGATTTCTTCATCGTTGATGAAGATTTTGAATTGTCCGTACCATGAGTTCCAGGATGAGAGACATCAGCGAGTTCCAAGGTCTCTCCCGGCTTAGCTTTGGTCAGGTCAATCGTGAAGTAAACTTTCTTGCCGCTTCGACCGCGAGCTTTCATCTTATAGATATGACCTGCCATCAAACCCTTGATCTCAAATCCGCCATCGTTATCGCTATGGCACCAATGAATCATGAAGTCCAATGGCGGAGCGTTTCCATTTAACAAAAACTCCTCGCAGAAAACAAAGTATCGCGGCGCGGGAAGACCTGTTTCGTTCTCAATTAAATGTCCAATGACTCGCACGGACGGTTCGAGTTTGACAGCGATCTCCGGCGGTGCGGTGCCTTCGAGCCGATACTGGCCAACAAGCGTTTCGTCCTGGTTCTTGAAGAACAATTGACGCGGGCCCTTGCCGTCGTAGCCGTTAACCGTGAATCTATCGGTCAAGAGAGCTTTGTCGGGACTATTTGGGGTCCAGTACGGGTCGCCCTCCGTTAACCCGAGGGCGTAGATATTCGAAGTGGGTTTGCCATCGGGGCCGATGACGCGGCCGGGAATGCGAACACCGCCATCGAGCCTCAGGTCACTCGTCAATGAGGTTGCGTCTTTGGCAGGATTGATCTCTTTTAGTAAATGCCAATCCGAGGCTGGCACGGGAAACGGTGTCGTGGGAATTTTGCCGGTCGACGGATTATAGCCATCGATCGTCTCGGCACCGGCGGCCAGCGGATAGCCAGGATCGAGTGACGTGACCAACAACACACCGGGACCGGGCAGGGCGGGCAAGCGATAGCGGCCATCATTGTCCGTCACGTAACGCTGTTCGACCCGGACAGGATCAAGGCTCAACGTAGGATCCCAACCGGCGATATCCATCGCGTAAGGGTTCTCACTCAACGC
Source organism: Rhodopirellula bahusiensis (assembly GCF_002727185.1). Classification (NCBI taxonomy): domain Bacteria; kingdom Pseudomonadati; phylum Planctomycetota; class Planctomycetia; order Pirellulales; family Pirellulaceae; genus Rhodopirellula; species Rhodopirellula bahusiensis. Next base: position 26,180 of record NZ_NIZW01000045.1, on the reverse strand, counting down.
CATGTAGTCGATCGCCGCCGATCGTGGTTCGCCAGTTTCTATATCCGCGATACGCCCTTCGATCCAGACGCCCCGCTTGACCAGAATCTCGATACGCTTCGTTTTGCCATCCTCCAGGCTCAGTGAAACTTCGTGTGGAGCTGGTAGGTAAGGTTCGGATTTCGGCGGCACGGCTTCGATAATGTGCCCGTCGCCTGGCGGCATACCAATGATGCGAAAGCGACCTTGCTGATCGGTCACCGCACGCATGTGGTGGGTGTCGAGCCGCAACTTTGCGTATTCGCGTCGGAATAGTCGCTCGACAGAGACCAATACGCCTGCGATAGGTTTGCCCGTGTCGCAGTCCGTGACAGTCCCTTCGACCGGAATCGATGGGGCGGCGAAATAGTTGAAGTCTCGTCCGACGAACAAGTCCTTCGTTCCGTCGGGTTTTTGATCCCTGTGTGGCAGGCTTACCATCTCCATTTCGCGACCGACAACATGCACGGGCCGGGCTTCGATACGTTCGTCTTGAAAGACGAGCGTGGCGAGTTGATCATCGCCGATGCCGCGAATTTGAAATTCGCCGTTTTCATCCGTCTTGATCGGAGGGAAGAGTTTTTGCAGCTCGCTTCTGGCAAGTCCGCCAGCGACGGCAGTTGAACTCTTCGCGTCATACACGCCCTGCTTCCAAGCATTCTCCAGGGCGTTCATCAACTGCGGAACGTTTGGTTGACAAAGGTTTTCGACGAACACGGTCACGTTCGATAGTTCGTTGCCTTCCAGATCGATGATCCGCCCCCGAACCGGCTGCGATTCGGGTCGCATGACAAGGGTTCTGCTAGCGAACCGTCCATCGCCAAACGCGTCGTCGATTCTGGACTGCAGAAGATCTCTCTCCTTACTGAGAATTGGATCGTCCTGGAACACATCCAGTGGCAACCAATCCATCCCATGCCCATCACACGTTGCAACAATTTGAACACGAGCGAATCGAGGGCGTTCGCGGATTTCCGAAGTCGTTGCTTCATCAAGCAAGAAGTCAAAACGGCCCCGCTCATCGGTTGAACCCAACTCACGCAGCAGACCCTCGCGATTCTCCATGTTCGCTTCGCTGTTGAACTCGAACGACGTGACTGCCAACCAAATCTTTGCGCCGCCAATTGGGGCTCCACTTTGTTCGCGGACGATGCCACTGATCTCAATCTCGCTTGAATTTGCTTCGGACTCGGCGACCGAATCTTTCTTCGAATTCTGTGCGGTCGCAATTGTAACGGTGCCAACACAGATCGCGGCCAACAGTCCGACAGTCGATGCGAGAACAAATGCCCATCCGCGCCGGCTGAGGAACGTTTGCGTGTCGCGAGCTTCGTCTAGTAGTCCCGCCACGCGATGTTCCAGTTTCCAGCGAGACGCGAAGAAGCCGACGCTGCCGGGGATCGTTTCGGGCTGCTGAACAAGTTGAGCCAGCGACAACAGTGTGCGGCTGTAGATGGGGGCTTCAGTGGTTGCCAACACAAAGTTGTCACAGACTTCTTCGCGGGCTTTGGCGAGTTCGCGGTTGAGCTTCCGGACCAGTGGATGAGGCCAATAGATCGCTGCGACCAGGTTTTGCAACAAGACGACAATCTGGTCTCGCCGGACGACGTGTGCGACTTCATGAACAAAGACTTCGGCAAGCTCGGTCGGACTCGAATCGGCAATCAACCGCTTGGGGAGGACAACCGAACCAGCAAAGATGCCCGCGGCGAGTGGGCCAGAGATTTCGTCGGACGCGAGCAAACGGGGTGTGTGTCCCTCATGGCAACCGGCCAGATCACAGGCCTTTATGAACGCGGCCACGTAGTCAGGATCAGCGATGGGTTCCGCTCGGCGTAGGATTCCTGCCAGCCGGATCCAGCCAATCGTCATTCGCATCAGCAACAACGTTGCACCCACTGCCCAAACTACCATGGCGATGGTCACGATGATCGCCAGCCACTGCATCGGCGAGCGAGAGTCTTTCCCTGTGGGCGTAGTTGGGGAAGGGTTTGCTGGAACATCCGCAACCATCATTGGCTTGCTCACGACGGGCGTGCTTGCAATCTCTTCCACGCTGCTCGCGTCCAAGACCGGCGGCGCGATGGATGCAATGACTTGCTGTGTCGGCAAGCTTTCCATTGGCGAGTCGTTTGCCGGCATTGGCTGCTCGGTCGCGGCAACCGTTGCTGTTGGAACGGTTTCATCTGGCAAAGCGAGCGTGAACCAGCCAGTGCTTTGTGATTGAACGAGTGCCGATACAGCGGGACTGGCCAACACCAACAGCAGGCCGCAGCACAGAATCCAATATCGCATGGCGGCTCGCTTGCGAAACAAGATCGCGACGCACAACAAAACCGCTGTCAAAACTGACGAGTGAATCAGGACGTTGATCACCCACAAGACCAACTGGTCAGAGAACGTATTCATGATTGACCTCCGCGTTTCTTGCTCGGTTTCCGATTGGCCTTCTTGGACGACTTCGTCTCCGCCGTGTCGATCATCTCGCGAATCCGATCGGCTTCATCGGCCGACAGCCCGCGATATTCCATCAACGCCGTCACCATTTCCTCGGGCGAACCGGCGAACAGTCGGTCGACCATTTGAGCGACCTTGGCCCCGAGGGAAGCAGTGCGAGGTCGGTTGGCCGAGTACCAGAACGTTCGGCCTTCGGTCCGATGCTTCAACCATCCTCGTTCCTCTAGACGGACGATCATCGTTTGGATCGTGTTGCGAGCCACCTCGCGTCGCTGTGCCAATTCGTCTCGCACCTGCGTGACGGTGACCTCCTCTTGGTCCCAAACGACCTCCATGATTTGACGCTGCGCCTCCGTCAGCGGTGTCGTATCCGGCTTCGTCATATCCCAATTCCCTCGAAAACGTTGCATGCCTACTCTGTGTAGGCATTCTTGCCGACGGATCGTAGGCAAGTCAAGCGTTTTTATGGGAATAATTCTTGATGTCGATTGACGCCGGGTTTTGACCGAAATGGATTGAGTCCTACAAAACAACGCTTGCCGTCGACGGTGCCGATGGTCGCCCACGTGCTGCAAAGCGAAGGCCTTTCAGCAGACGAACTCGCTGAATGCTTCGACCAAATGCACCTAGCGCACACATGGACCAGATCAAAGTTTGCCCGCAGACCCGGAGGACGCCCGCAATCCGATTGCTGCTGGCATGCGTCGGACTTTTGCCTTTGTTCTATTTATCGCCACCTGACTTGGTGAGCTCAGGGCACAAGCTCAGCCAACTCACGAAAATTTTTCCGCTGGAAAGGCATCGACGTTGTTGCTAGTCCCCGACACGATCATCAAAGCGGCGTGCTCACCGATCCCATCGATCGTTGGCAGGTCCGAGTGACGCTTCAAGTAAAGGTTCTGAGTCTTTTCGACGCAGAGGATTTCGAGGTCGTTGGCGGACGCTCGAACTTGGGGCCGTTCAGGAATCTTCGTTCCCATGTCAGCGACAATCGCTCGCGTTGGGATGCCGTTACATCAAGGTCGATCTAATGCCGGACCAGTATTGGTGAATGATGTGATTCGGCGAGCCCTCGCCGAATTGGCGATCAAAGCATTTTGCAACGGCTTTTGGTTCCGATTGGATCAATTGACGGCGACTCAAACAGCCAGACACCTCGTTGGTCTGGCAGTACGCGTTGTGACTTTTCCCTTGATTGCCAAGGCAATCAGTGACAGCGTCTATGTTGAAGCACGGGAAATTGAAAGGCATGCAGGGATAAAGAAGCCGTGTAGGCCGATTGCTCTGGCTGTCGGACGCCATCAAGAAAATTTATGCCTCGACTCCGACTTGATCGAGCATTGGGCGGCAGCAAGTGCCGACTGCGATCATCACAGAAAGCTCGACCGTTCTGGCGACATCCCAATACCGGTCATGAGTTGATTTCCCTAAAGAAGTTGGTTGATTGCATACTCGTCGACTGTAGGGAGGTTGAATCGCATCGATAGAACGGTGGATTGATTCATCCGAGGAGTTGGTCAGGTTGGCGGACCAGATGGCTTCGGATCCATACCACAAAACTCCCAATATCGGCGGTTTCCTGGTCGATAGTACCGCAATATCTGCCCACAGTTGCAAGAAGCATTGCACATTTGCTATCGTTTTCTGCCGAGGGAGAGGGCGTTTTCGCTCGAAAACTCGAGAATTACCACGGGCAGATAAGCCCCCTGGGGGTGCAGAGGTCGCAAGTTCGAATCTTGTCATCCCGACTTTCTTTCACGGTGTTGCACACCGTCTCTGCCGAGGCAGTCCTGCCGCCGGCTCCGATTGGAGTCCGGGATTCCATGGCGTCAGAGTAGAACAGTTGTCCCCAACTGTTCCGTCGGGCAATTTTCCGCCGCCAAGCCTCGTTGCTTCACCAAGTCCACCGCCAGACGTCCGTGTCTCGCTGTTCGACGAATCCATCCTGGCACGCAAACATTTAGAGACAAATCTTCTACTCTTCCTGAACTGCGCTCGTGGGCAACAGCGTGCCAGCGAGCAACCTCGATTGTCGTGAACCACAAAAAGCACGAACGAGTGTTGCCATCGCGGTGCAAGCCGGACCCAACGAAGCGCCGTTCCGGCAACCAACGCCAACTCGATCCAGCCAGCACCATCCGATCAGCCGCCACGCGTTCGCGTGTGTTGCCCACCGCTGTGCCAATGAGTGGTGCGGGGCTGACATGCGTCACGGGAAGTTGCCCTTCGCTGGCATCGTGCTGGTCCGTGCGTCTGTTTTGCGGGTATGTTGCTGTTGATTTCGAAAACGTTCCCAAACCTGATTCGCCTGACGTTATGACCATTCAGCTGATAGTGACCCACGCGGGCGGAGCCCACAAAGATGATTTCCTAGCCTGCAGCCTGTTGGCGCATTTGCACGGGGTTCCGATTCAGCGACGGGATCCAACGGAGGAAGACTTGGCCAATCCAGCGGTCTGTGTCGTCGATATTGGTGGCGTGCATGATCCGGAGCTAAAGAACTTTGATCATCATCAATTCCCTCGCGATGCTCCGCCGCTGTGTGCGTTGTCGCTCGTGCTTCAGAACATGGGGCTCTACGACGATGCCCTGGCCTTTTGTGCCTGGCTGCGTCCCGCAGAATGGCTCGACACGTTGGGGCCAAACGAAACAGCCAAGTTGATGGAGATCCCGCGTGCGGCACTGGGTTCGCTCAATTCCCCGCTCGATATGACGTTGCTGAATCGATTCGCGAGCCACAAGGAACTGGACACAGACAGTCCGGTCTACCAGGTCATGTGCATGGTCGGTGAAGACATCGTCAACTACTTGCGGACCTTGCGCCAACGACTGGACTACCTGAAAGAGCACGCCCAGTACTGGACGATCGAAACCGACGGCGAGCCGATCCAAGCGTTGTTCCTTGAACAAAGTGAAGCCATTGCAGCGGACCCTTCGTTTGGGATTCACGCCTTCATTGAGAACGAAGGCAAGGAAGATGAGATGCAGGCGATGGTCTATCCCGATCGGCGAGGCGATGGATACGGATTGTCGCGTTACAACGACAGTCAACGCTTGGACTTTTCACAAATCGAATCGCACGAAAATGTTCGTTTTGCACACAAACGAGGCTTTGTCGCCAAAGTCTCAACGAAGGACCCGACGCAGCTCAAAGAACTCTTGAGACTCGCCGTCGTCAGCGAAGTCGGCTGAATCATGCAAAGCATACGTTAGAAACTGACTGAGACCGGCGAGCGAATCTATCGAATGATTGAGTCTTCCAGCGTTTCACACCCAGCCATTCGAATATCGAGACATGCCATGAATACCCCGCGATGCTTCGGCGTCATCGAGGACGCTCATGGACATGAGGGCGTTGCTAGATGCCAACGTGACTTCGGAGTTGAATGAGGCGGAGTAGCAGTGCGGCCTTGCTCACGCGGCGGGTTGTGAAGATTGTGGCCGTCACAGTCCCCTGTGACGTGCTGTTGATTTGGCCGTCCATGGCGTCTTAACACTGGTAGGATGGGCACTGTTGCCCGTCGGAGTTGTGAATGTCGGCCAAGAGTGGCCAACCTACCAACAAAATCAACAAGCCGTTACTTGTCGGATCACGAGGAGGCTTTGCCAACGCGGCGGGTTGTGATTTGCCACCTCACCCTCTCCCCCACGAAACGTGAATGTCGTGCAGTTTTAAGTGCTGTATTGCCCGGGCGTTTATCATCACCCTCCCAAAGGGAGGGTGAAATAAGACTGCACGACCTCCCAGGACACAACCGGATCATTGGATCCTTTGCCCGTGTTGCAACTAGTGTTGAGTCAATCGCTCGGTTGACAAGTTGCCCGTGCTGTCCTTCTTTTTCTTGGCCCGGCCCTTGCTGATGCGAGTGTCCAAGCTCGCTCCACGTGGATCGTTGGGTGACATATATGGATCAACCGGTTTGTCGCACAACCAGTACCGCCAACCATGAGTAATCATGCTAATATCAGGTGTCCGCGAATCTTGGGGGATGATGATGTTTGCCGTCTACCAACTGAAATCACCAAACTTTCAACCACTGCTATTCGTGTTGCAGAAAACCAATCCGTACGAAACGCCATCTGACAGCGGTGCCCGCGTCTCATCCCCGCCGGAACCGTCCACTTGGCGGCGCAATTTCGTATCGCTCAGCGCGATCGTGTCGATTTACTGCTTGATTGCGGCGGTGTTTGCTCTCTCGCGACAGTCGCTCCCGCCGCCGATTGTTTATCCGCTGAGCGCCGCAGCATTTTGTTGTTCCGCATGGGCGAACTTTCAGCTTGGACCGCGAATCGGTTGGGGACTTGGCGGACTTCCTGTTGTGTTCATCCTGGTCATTGGATGGGCGGTCGCCTACATGGTCGCGTCCATGATGGGGGCGGGTGTTGTATACTGGTTTCTCGATCCCGATCGACTACTACACTGAACCGGAGTTGTCGGCGAGCGATGCGATGCATGCCAAGCTCCGCGTGACATTGTCCCATCGGGAATTGCCATTGCAGTGATCGTTGACTGGACTTGCTGCACCTTGCTGGACGATTTGACTTGCTTGCTGAGAACTATTCTGTTGACATTCTGATTATCATTTGCGTGATTGAATATTGGCCTGCAGTGCTGGCAACTCTAGGGGTACTGTTCTGGCTGACGCAACGCATTGTACGTCGCAGGCCGGTGACTATACGTTTGCTGCTCGTATGCACTCTTGTGTTTGCTGTTGGCGTCGCACTTTGCCGATTTTCGACATCCTGATGAGTGGTGCCGTTTGTTGGCCTGTTTCAAGAACGATCTATGGCAAACAGCTTTTCAAAAGACCGGAAGTGGCGAATCGCGAAGTGCACTGAAAAATGCGAGCCATGGTTATCGACCTTTGTTCGTGAGAGCAATGTGATTCATTCCGTTCGGCTGATGCTATGAAAAGGATATTGCTGGCAATCCTTTTCATCGCGATTCTCTCGGCCGTACCATTGGTGGTGTCATGGACTGCTGAACCGGTCCCAATCATCGGACTGATCGTGCCATCAGACTACCTACGCCAAATCGAAGTTGATCCCAGGTTTCGTCGACGCGGCGTAGGTAAGTCACTTCTGGATGACGCGGCAGTAAGATCGGCCAAAATGGGGCTGTCGCGTGTGGTTCTCGATGTCTGGGCGTTCAACAATGCCGCTCAAGGGTTATTTGATTCGGTCGGTTTCTCGGCTTTTGGATCCAAACTGGTTCTGGAAATCAAGTTGAACCAAGATCATGGATGACCATCGCGTAAGCCGGGAAGGCGAAGTCCGCGATGACGATTCATTTCCGCATCCAGTGTCGTGGGCCAAAGCAATCACGATCGGTTGTGTGATGTTCGTGTATCTCGTCGTTGGGGTTTTCTGCGTTGTCAACCTTGCCATGACATGGGGCGATCCAAAGGGCGGAGCGAGTGGCAATCTGCCACCGGTCTTGACCACGGCTGAACGGATCGGGAGTTCGGTTCCCGCGTTTGTCACAATGGCGGCGATGTTTGCAACGATCGATCGACAGTCCGCTTTGGAGCTGCATCAATTGCTTGATTGAAGAGGGGCGTGGGGGTAGCATTTGAGGGGGGGGGGCGTCTTTCGATTCGCACCATGTTCATGCCACTGAATCAGCGAAAGATTCGCCGGCTTGACCGATTCTCCGCACTCACACCGAACACCGAGGCAAGTCATGAGATTTGTAGCTTTCGTCGCTTTCGCAACCTTTGGCTTTCACCTCGTCGCCCAGGAACCGGCGGCAAAGGAACCGACAGTAAAGGAACAGCAAATTGAAGGCTGGGGCACGCCGATCAACCCCGCGGGCGACTGCAGTTTCGCTGCTTCCGATGAAGATTTGACGATTGTTGTGCCCGGTACCGAGACGCCTCATGACTTGAGTCCCGAGTTGGAAAGCAGCACGGCTCCTCGGGTCGTTCAACCTGTTTCCGGTGACTTCGTTGTTGAAGTTCGGGTGGACGGTATGTTTCAACCGGGCGATGAATCAACGCAACCGGGCCGTACCGGATACACAGGTGCGGGGCTGGTCGTGTTCGCTGACGAGGGGAACTTCATTCGACTCGAGCGTGCGACGCTTCATCGGCAAGCGGGTGAGCCTGAGCCCTACACGAACTTTGAAATCCGCGTGGACGGGAGGCTCGAAAGAATTGGCATCGTCGGAGAGCTACCAGCGGATCAATCCAAGCCGACCTGGCTCCGGCTGGAACGCAAGGGCGATCTCATGCTCGGCTCGGTGAGCCTTGACGGAAACAACTGGGAACATGGCGACCCGAAGGAACTTCGCGCGGAAGCGTGGGCGGGGAATGGCATTGTCGCTGGCGTGGCTGCGATCAGCACTTCGAAAGGAAACTTTGAGCCGAGGTACTCCGCATTGTCGTTGCAGCGAGGCTCGGTGCCGAGCGACGAATAGTCCAAGTCGGTGAATTGTCGATGGAGCGCATTCAGGGTTCCAGTTCCGTTCAGACGGTGACGATTTCGACGAACGCGGAGGGAACGATCATGATCTCTTCAAAGGGCTCTGTTCCTCGTGCCTCACTCAACCAGCTTCGGTCCATGCGACGTACCTTGCTCGCTGTCGCAGAGGCGGTCAGGCAGGATGTTGTCGTCGAACACAACGACAGAACCGTCGTTGAGCTTTCTTGCGGTCGTGGTGATCGCCCATTGTTCTCGGTCCGCTGGTGGACCGTCCTTCGACAAATGTTTTTGTCACGCTGACGAACATCCGGTGGATGGCCTCCAGCTCGTCCTCCGCGGTGTTGGTCGATTGCGGACTTTTCTGGTGGGTCAAAATTGGTCGTTGGAAATCGATCGGATAAGAGAAGAGCGATCGTGCCACCCTTCGACTTCACGAGAAGCATCGGCGCACCGTTTGCGGTCCTGGTTGTGTTGTACTTCCCATCCTCGCACCAGGGCCACTCATGATCTTGATCAAACAAAGTCTGGCGGCATCTCTTTCCGCCGCGTTTCTACTTTGCTCCACATCGTTCGCCGATTCACCGTCGCCCACCACCGAAGAACTTCAATCTGCGATCGAAGCCGATTTCGACGACGCGGGACGATTGAGTGAGAATGAAATCGACGTGGTGGTTGAGTCCAACATTGTCACGCTTGCCGGTACCGTTCTCAGTTTGCAGGATCGGCAAATTGCCGAATCGATCGCCAAGCGAACAAGAGGTGTTGTCGCGGTCCAAAACCGAATTCTGGTCAAACGGTCATCGCGATCGGATTCCGAAATTCAGTCCGACGTGCGAAAGGTGTTGCGTTTCAACGATGGTGTGGAAAAGCCTCCGATCAAAACGGAAGTCTCTGGTGGCACGGTCGCACTCCTCGGCGAAGTTGACTCGTTGGCCCAGAAACGGATCGCTGAGTTTGCTGCTGCCGGCGTCCGCGGTGTTTCTGAAGTCGACAATCAGATCACGGTTCGCATGTCGAGCGATCGCTCCGACGAAGAGTTGCGAGCGGAGATCAGTGCTCTCATCGTTCAATCGGTCTACTTTGACAACGCGAATATCGACGTCCAGGTCAACGAACATGTTGCAAAGCTGAGCGGTGCGGTTGGCTCGGTCGCGGCGAAAGACCGCTTGGGACAAATCGCTGAGATTTGGGGCATCGCGGCTGTCGACGTCACCGATGTAGAAGTCAATCCAGACAAGCTTGACGATTCGCTTCGTGAACAGCGATACGCTGACATGGATGATCAAAGCATCACCGCTGCGGTCCGTCGCTCGTTCGAGGCCGACCCATATCTCTTTTCTCGCGTTGAAGAGATTGATGTTTCAACCAAACAAGCCAAGGTCCAGTTAACCGGCACCGTTGATCGAGGCTTTGTCCAAACGCGAGCGGCCGAACTGGTTCGCAACGTCGTCGGAGTCCGCCGAATCAACAATGATTTGGAGGTGGAGTACCCGAACGAACAACCTTCCGATGCGACCATTATCAAAGAGACGCAGCAAGCTCTCGCCCGAAGTGGTCACCTCGATCGTCGCGAGATCCGAGTCCACTGCGACCGAGCACACGTCAGCCTGTATGGCTTGGTGGATTCACAACTGGAAAAAAGGGTTGCTCACGCGATCGCCGACGGTGTTGCCGGGGTTGTTCACGTCAACAACTCACTTGCGGTCGAAGCCGAACCGTCCGGCAAAAGTGATGAGCGAATCACGAAGGATCTCAACCGTAAGCTGAAGTACACGTTGTTGGATCGCAGCGACCAGATTGACGTCACGGTGGAAGACGGCGTCGCTATCTTGCGAGGCCACGTCGACACTTGGCTCCAGTGGCAGACTGCGATGGACTTGGCCGTGGAGGCGGGGGCTCATCATCCACACAACATGATCAAAGTCCGCTATCACCCTCCCCATTCCGGCGAGCAGTACTTCATCCCGCAGTGAGAACCATTCGCCAGTGATTTGGATTTTCCCGTGCAGTGCAAGCCATTTGCTGAGCGAGCGGAATCAAGAATCGTTGCTGAGCAAACCAGCGAGAGTCCTCGACATCAGTTGCCGACTGAGACACGAATCGCCGAGCGTTCATTCGCTGGCGGGAGATGTCTCGTCATCCTTTCCGTTCGCGTACCTTTGCATCATCAAGGATGCTGCGTTGCTATGGATCATGATAGAAAGCGTGATTGTGGTGAGGACGATTCCGGCGAGTCGATTCGCAATGCTCTCCTCCAGCCCATGACTGATCGCGTAGCTCAGGTAGTAGAGCGATCCGATTCCGCGGATGCCGAAGAGCGAGATCAGGACCTTTTGCGAGAAGCGAATGTCTTTCATCCCAAGCGCGAGCAACACGCCAATCGGCCGGAACAGAAGGAATACAAGCATCGCGATCCACCAATCGTTCGCGATCGTCCAGTAGGAGGTTACTAACGCGCCGACCAGCACGACGACGGCAACTTCCATGATACGCCCGAATTGGTCATTCACTTCGGTCACCGTGTGCATCAGCTTGTCAGGCTGTTCGTCATCGGATTGCCTTTCCGCGTACCGCCGCATCGCGACGCCCGCGGCGAAGACCGCCAGAAATCCGTAGGCATGAATCAACAACGCGGCCCCATAACTCAGCCCGATCAGGCCCAACGTCAACGCTTCTTCACAGGCGGCGGGCGAGTTGGTCTGACGTTTGATCCACACCGCCACGCGGCTGACTGAGTAACCACTCGCCCAGCCAATACCAAGTCCTGCGGAGGTTGCCCACAAAAGATCAACCGTGATCCATCGCCAACCATATTCGCCAAGCGAATGGTGACCGAGCAATCCCAGTCCAAGCATGATGAACGGAAAAGCGGCCCCGTCGTTCAATCCCGCTTCGCCCGTGAGTGCGTATCGCAATCGATCCGTGTCTTGATGATGTTTGACTTGAACGTCGCTCGCTAGCACTGGATCCGTCGGTGCAAGAACCGCTCCCAGCAGAATCGCCGCCCCCAAGGGCAAGCCCAGCAGCATCGTCCCCACCATGGCGACTCCGGCGATCGTGACAATCATCGTCACGGACGCCAACGGAATGGGGGCCGTGAGGTAGTGATACCACTTTGGTTTGAGTTGCAATCCGGCGGTGAGCAAACTGATCAGGACAGCGACTTCAGTCACTGACTCCACCACTTTGACATGTTTGATCAACTCGAAATCAAGCAATCGCAGGCCCCAAGGTCCGATCGCGGCACCGATCAGCAGGTAGAGGGCGGGCATGGACACCGGCCAACGACGCATTGGGCCTCGACCCAGTGCAGCGAGCAGAAAGATCAGCCCGGACAGAAGTGCCCAAGCGGTCACCGGTTCCACACTCATCGTTGCATCCTTGTTTTGATGCACTGGCTCTGGCGACCAGTGATATTGGGCATTGTCATGTAGAAGAGCCAGCCCATCGGTGGTGGACTGGGCAATGCCACACCGGTGCGGCGAACGCGTGCGGGCACCTCCCGCTTGATATTCACCGCCGCCCAAACGAGCAACCGGGCCGATGCCTCAGTGGCTCGTGTGTTTTGTCCAATCACTTCCGCGCTCAGCCTCGGGCGCGATAGCCATACGCGTGTTGGATGTAGGCTCGATCGGCCTCGTAGTCGCCGTCGTATTCATCGCGAAGTTTTCGATCGACATTGTCGTTCCAAGTGGGATGCTCGGTGCCGAAACGATTTTGAGCGGTGTAGCCAAACCGGAAGGCTTGTTCCCGGTTCTCAAAGGCATCGTCTGAACCAGACATCTGTTTCAATGTGTCGTCGACATCTTGGTCCATGTCGCGTGACGAGTCGGATCCGAAATCCGCCTTCGTTTGCTCCCAGTCATTCGCAAACGCTTTTTTGATGCGTTCCCAGGTGCTCAGGTCGTCGTCGGTGTAGGTGTATGCTTTCGTAGCCATCAGAAACTCCTTGTGGATGGGGATCATTTCCGTGAGCAGCAACTCACGTTGACCAGGAGCGAGGAGCAAACGCCGGGCCGATCGCGATTACGGCACATCTTCTTCAGCCATATCCTCACCATGCGTTTTGTAGATGTGGCGATAGTCACTGAGGTTTGGATACTGTTTGTGTTTGCTTTCCTAGGACGCTTCAGGGAGTGGGGACGACGTCAGGGAGATTGCGGGGACTGGCTGAGAACTGCTGGGTGAGGGACCTGGCAGGAAGGTTTTCAGGACCAGATGCGTTGGGTAATAGATCACGGCAGGCAGGCCGACGAACAGCATTGATAGCCACGCCCATCCCGGCATCCATTGTTGTGGCTGAGCGTCGTCCATGCCGTGCACATAGTTGATGTTGTGGGGTTGGTTGGGGAAGTCCAGCTGAGCACCGGCGGGTGGCATCAGGAAGTAACAAACCACCAGCAACAGCCAAGCGATGCCTGTCCAAGCGACAAACGCGCGGCGGTCGTAGCCCAGTCGCCACACGAGATAGATCAACAACATGGGCAACCAGAAGTGGAAGAAGGATAAACCGCGAGCGAAGAGCGAGATGCCCGGATCGAACATGTAGTCAGTCATCCCCGTCGCGGGGACACCGATCAGTTGCCCAACAAAGTCGACTTGCCAAAGCAGTTGCGGGATGGTGATCCCAACCGCGGCCATTGATGCAAAGATCGGACGTTCCGTCCACACCGCGGCAACGGCGAGGAACAATGCGACGTCGCAGAAGTAGAGAAAATTGGTTGGTCCGTATTCGATCCAGTAGTACGGAGTGAGGACTGCGACGAAGGATGTGAAGGCGATCTTGATCCAAAGAGGGATCGTTTGGGATGGCGTGGAGCGGTACATGGCATGATCTTGTAACGTGGTTCCGATTGGTCGATACGTACCATGAGCCCACCGGGGCTCTCGCGCTTCGCATGCGGAGGAGCAATTCGTCGAAACTATTGCGGAAATTAACTCGTTTGGATTCGGACGTAGAAGACCGCCGGTTACGGTGGTTTTCTGGTGGTGAGTAATGCGAAATAGGCCACGCTTGCACTGGGTGGAAACCGGACGCTAACGCGTTGCGGCTGATGTTGCTGGCCTTGCTAACGCGGCGGGTTGTAGATTGTCGCCGTCACAGTCCCCTGTGACGTACCCGGCTAACCTGGCACGAGTGCATTGCGTTCAGTCGACGGTGACGAACTCGTTGCTATTGAAGAGTACGAGGCAAAGGTGAGCGTGTTTCTCGGCATTGGTCGCCTTGCTGGCGCTCATGAAGTCTTGTACTTCACGCTGTTCATCCCTGGTCGGTGCTCGGCCGAGCGTGCGTTGGAAAGCGGATTCGATGCGTTGGGGTTCAGACGCGAACTCTGTCGCGATGGTGGTCGCCATCTTTCGAGACAATTCAAGCGAGAACTCGGAGTTCAGTAGGTGAAGCGACTGCGGGGCCGTGGTGGAGACGCCTCGGCTTGAACAGCTGGTGTTCGCACTGGGGCGGTCGAACACTTCGAAGATCGGGTAACGCAAATTTCGACGTGCGAAGACAAAAATGCTGCGCCGATGGTGCTCGGACGGATCCTTCGTGACGTTCCATTGGTTCTTGAGCAACCTTCCGACCAGTTCTTTTGGCAGCGGCGGGCGAATGCCGGGGCCACCCGTCTTCCAGTTGATCTGCTCGGACGCAACCAGCATCGCGTCACGGATTGCTTCGCCTTCCAATCGCCAACGCGGGTAGCGTGACAACAGCTCAGCACGAGGGTCCAGCTTCTTCGCTTCCTTCCACGCGTCTCGTTCGACCGCAGTCGCGTCTCCAGCCAACCGGCTGCGTTGACGGTAAGTGGCCGACGTGACGATCGTTTGGTGAAGTGACTTCAAGCTCCATCCACGCTGGACGAATGTGGCTGCGAGCCAATCCAATAGTTCGGGATGGCTGGGTTCGGATCCCATCACGCCAAACTCACTGGGCGTACTTGAAAGCCCGACACCGAAATGATGTTGCCAAACACGGTTGACGATGACACGCGAGGTCAACGGATTCTCCTCCGCAACCAACCAATTTGCCAAAGCCGTTCGGAGTCCGGCGGTCGTGTCGGATGGCTTGGGTGAGTAGAGGTTCGGTTCCCACGAAACGACTCGAATGACGCCGGGGTTCAGCTCAGGCCCAGGACTGCGGAAATCACCTCGCAACATCAGATGGCTGGGTTGCTTCGATGGGAATGATTCAACGAGTGTTGAGAGCGAGCGATTCTTCTTCAGTGAGACCGCGGGATCGAAAATGGCTCGCAATCGGTAGAAGTCCGCTTGGCTGATCGGGTCGTACTTGTGATCGTGACACTGGGCACAACCGACCTGCAAACCGAGGAAGACTTCGCCGATCGTCGACGTCAATTCGTTCAAGACCGTGTGTCGACGCTCGTCCGCCAGATTGATGTCTGGCATGTCGGGACCCGAAAGACAAAATCGCGTCGCGGTGAGGGCTGATTCGTCGTTCGGGTGAATTTCATCCCCAGCGATCTGCAGGCGAATGAATTCGTCATACGGCAAGTCGTTGTTAAGCGAGTCGATGACCCAGTCTCGATACTTCCACGCGTTGGGTCGAAGCTTGTCATGCTCGAAGCCATCCGTCTCCGCGAATCGAGCCAGGTCGAGCCAGTGTTGTGCCCAACGTTCGCCATAGCGTGGTGAGTCGAGCAGCCGATCAACCAACCGCTCGTAAGCATTGTCGCGGGTGTCGGATTCAAAGGCAGCGATCTGCTTTGGCGTCGGCGGCAATCCGGTCAGGTCGAAACTCAGTCGCCGAATCAGGGTTCGTCGCGATGCCTGAGGCTGGGGATTTAGCCCGCGTTTGTTCAATTCGTGTTCGATGAAATCATCGATCGGATTCCGACGCCATGCTGAGTCGGCTGGTTTCGGTACTTCGGGCTTCTCGATCGGTAGAAACGCCCAGTGTTCGCGATCGTATTCGTCAATCGGCAGTTCGATGTACTCGGCGTTCTCTTCTGCCGCCGCGTAGCTCACTGCGTACAGGGTGTTCAGGGATACTGTGCACAAAGTTGTTAACGCAAGCCGCGAAAATGCTGCTAAGACGATGCGGTGCTGTCTTCGGGAGTGACGCATCAACTGATGATCCCTTCGATGAAGTTGGCTTCGTCGGGCCCGGTCAGTCGTTTGTCCAGCCCGTTGTGGAAGTGCGTCAGGTTGTTGTGGTCGATCCCCAGCAGGTGCAGCAGCGTCGCATGAAAATCGTTGACAGACACTTTATCGGTGACCGCCCGCAGTCCGATCTCATCCGTTGCTCCGTAGGCCCGCCCGCCGCGAATTCCGGCACCTGCGAGCCAGACGCTGTAGCCCCAAGGGTTGTGGTCGCGGCCCTTTCCTTGTTCGCTCATGGGCATCCGTCCGAATTCGCCACCCCAGATCACCAGCGTGTCTTCCATCAACCCGCGTTGCTTGAGGTCTTGTAGTAAACCCGCGATTGGTTTGTCGGTTCGCTGGCAGTATTCGGTGTGATTCTTGTCAACGTTGGCGTGTGCGTCCCAGCCATTCGTGTCGCCGGAATACAGCTGGACAAACCGAACTCCACTTTCGAGCATTCGACGGGCCAGCAAGCATCGTTCGCCAAATTCGCGTGTCTCCTTTTGGTCGATGCCATACATTTGCTTTGTTTGTTGAGTCTCCTGTTGTATGTCAACCAGCTCCGGTGCTTCGGATTGCATGCGAAACGCCAATTCATAGGCCTTCACTCTGGCCGTCAATCGATCATCTGAATCTCGTTCTTCCAAGTGCCTTCGGTTTAGTTTGTGTATCAGCGATAGATCGTGCTTTTGTTGTCGAGCGGTGACACCCGGTTGTGGTTGCAAATCCAGAATCGGAGAGGCACCCGGACGCATGGTGACGCCTTGGAAAGAAGCGGGCAGATATCCATTTCCCCATGCTGGCGGTCCACCCTTCAGTCCTCCGCCAGGGTCGGGCAACACAACGAACGCGGGCATGTTTTGATTTTCAGATCCCAATCCATACGCAACCCAACTGCCAACACTCGGGCTGCCCATCAAGATGCTGCCCGTGTTCATTTGATAGACGGACTGCGGATGGTTCACGCTGTCACCGTGCATCGATCGAATCACGCAGAGATCGTCAGCGTGATCGGCTATGTTTGGAAGGAATTCACTGATTTCCAGTCCCGATTGTCCTCGTGGACGAAAACGACGGATGGGTGCCAAGAGTGGATTCTTCTTCACATCGCGGCGTGTCATCACGTTGCCAAAACTTTCTGGCAATGGTTGGCCGCTGTACTTGCTCAGCGCAGGTTTGGGGTCAAACAGATCAACGTGGCTGGGGCCTCCGTGCATGAACAGCCAGATCACACGTTTTGCACGCGGAGCAAAGTGCGGCTGATGAACATCTGGTCCTGATTCCGCTTGTGCGAGCGAAGCACACGCGAGCATTCCCATTCCGCCGCCGGCGCCAGCAAGGAAGTTCCGTCGAGATTGAGAGTGTGACTGATTCGTTGGGTGCATGTGCATGGCCTCGTTGATCAGTGGATCGTTGTCGATTGATGCTCAGAGAATCGCGACGGGGCGACGCTTGTCTGAATCTTTCGATTCCTACTATAGCGGAATGGAGCAGCAGTCAGTGATTTGTAGTCGCGTCGTGAAAGAAGAATGTTCCATGGTGTGATTTGTTTGGGTCACCGGAGGACTCACGCCCTTCCGCTATGATGCACGTATCGAAAAAGTTCCGGAACGTTTGGGTGCGATGGCTCTGTTGAAAAGCTTTGATTGCACCGGAGCCGTTTTGTTCGGACTTCGTCCCTCCGTCAGCACGACATCCATGTGCCTGACAACCTTCTGCTTGGAGTCCCACAATATGATTGCGTCGCGAATTTTCCTGTTGGTCGGTATCACGGTGTCAGTTTTGGCAAGCGCCGAAGAGTACAGCCTGCACTCGTTTAAGAGACAACAATTGACGGACACCTATTTTTCAGAGGGCGCCGGTGCAGCTGACATCAACGGGGATGGTGCATTCGACGTTGTCTACGGACCGTATTGGTTCGAAGGCCCAGCTTTCAAAGCGAAGCATGAAATTTACCAACCAGTACCGCAAAACATGGATCGATATGCGGATAGCTTCTTCAGTTGGATGCACGATTTCAACGGTGACGGGCTGGACGATGTCTTGGTTGCTGGCTTTCCCGGGACCCCGGCGTACGTTTACGAGAACCCAGGGAAGGAAGGATTTGACCAACACTGGCCAAAGCATCAGGTGTTCGACTGGGTCTCCAATGAGTCGCCACAATGGATCGACGTTGTTGGCGATGAAAATCCGGAGTTGGTTTGTACTCGAGACGGATTCTTCGGTTTCGCAACCGTCAATTGGGAACATCCGTTTGAGGCGTGGGAGTTCCATCCCATTTCAGAACAGATCGCCGCGAAGAAGTTTGGTCATGGGCTAGGAATCGGCGATGTGAACGGAGATGGACGACAGGATTTGATCCATTCGAAGGGGTGGTTTGAACAGCCGCGAACGAATCCGCTAACGTCTCGTTGGTTCCACCATTCTGTTTCCTTGAGTGAAGGGTACGGTGGCGCTGAGATGTACGCTTATGATGTGGATGGAGACGGCGACAACGACATCATCACCAGTCACCGTGCTCACGATTTTGGTTTGGCTTGGTATGAGCAGATCGCAGGTAGCGACAAAAATGAACCGCAGTTCAAACACCACTTGATCATGGGCGGGCATCCTTCCGAAAATAAGTACGGCACCGTGTTCAGCGAATTGCATTCGGTGGCATTGGCTGACATGGACGGCGACGGTCTGAAGGACATTGTTACCGGCAAGACATATTGGTCACATCATCGGCAGAGCCCTCAATGGGATGCCGGTGCAGTTGTCTATTGGTTCCAGTTGAGTCGCGGCAACGAGGGTGTGGATTGGATTCCGCACCAAGCAGACGGTGAAGCGGGAATCGGTCGCCAGGTGTCGATCGTCGACATCAATGATGACAACCTGCCCGATATCATCGTCGGAGGAATGCTGGGGGCTCATGTTTTGACCCATGAAGTGAGGTCGGTCAGTGAGTCCGAATTCGATGCGGCCCAGCCGAAGGTCTACACCGGTCCAAAGCTTCCCAAGGTGGAAGGTGCCGAGGCGCTTCGTGGTCCAAAATCAAAGATCGACAGCAAGACTGGTCAGGTGCGGGGTGCGATTGAAGCGGAGGCATTGACTGGCAAATCGACCGGAGGATCTGCCAGGGTTCAGGATATGTCTCGATTCAGTTCAGACCAGTGGAGCAACCAGTCTCAGCTTTGGTGGACGGGTGCCAAACCCGCTGACACTCTGAAGTTGCCGCTACCGGAGTTCACCGGAACCGTTGATGTCGACGTCGTGCTCACGTGCGCAGGCGACTATGGAATCGTGCAATTGACGCTGGATGACAAACCGCTTGGCCCGCCGATCGATCTGTACAGCAGCAGTGTGGCTACAACAGGAGTCCTCAGCTTTCCAAAGATCGAGGTCGAGGGAAAGCAGCACTCGTTGAGCGTGCAGATTGTGGGAGCGAATCCCAAGGCGAAGAAGGCCTATATGTTCGCGATCGATTACCTGCGCATCAAAACACCAGATGGCTTTGTGAGGCAGGAACGACCCTGATCAAGCGAGGATGTCTTGGATCACCTTGCCCGCGACATCGGTGAGCCGATAGCTTCTGCCGTTGTGGAAGTAGGTGAGTCGCTCGTGGTCGAGACCAAGCAGGTGTAGGATCGTGGCGTGCAGATCGTTGACGCTGACGGGGTTCTCAACAGCCTCGTAGCCGATCTCGTCCGTTTCACCATAGCTGACGCCCCCCTTGATCCCCGCGCCCGCCATCCACTGCATGAATCCCTTTGGATTGTGATCGCGGCCCTTACCGTTTTGTGAGATTGGCATGCGGCCAAATTCGCCGCCCCAAATCACGAGGGTGGAGTCAAGCAACCCGCGTTGTTCCAAGTCAGAAAGCAAACCAGCGACGGGGACATCCGTGGCGGCGCAGTGATGTGTGTGGTTTTCCTCCAGGTTGTCATGAGCGTCCCATTCGCCGTCGCTGTAGACCTGGACAAACCGAACGCCGCTCTCGACCAGTCGTCTCGCCATCAAACACTTGGATCCGAATGATTTGGACCTTGGGTTGTCGATCCCGTAGAGCTCCTGGGTTTGCTTCGTCTCTTGCGAGAGGTCGACGACATCCGTGGCTTCCTTCTGCATCCGGAAAGCCAACTCAAACGATTGCATGCGGTTTGCGAATTCGGCGTCGCGCGTATGACGTTGCATGTGTTCGTCGTTCAGCTTCGCCATCAGATCGAGTTGTGCGATCTGGTCTTGCTTCGTGATTTGCGGTTGCCGATTGAGGTTGAGAACCGGTGTGCCGTTGGATCGAAACAGTGTTCCTTGGAAGGTCGATGGCAGGAATCCGGCACCCCAGTTGTGAGGTCCGCCTTTGGCACCTTTGGTGTTGCCCATTACAACGTAGCCAGGCAGGTTTTGGTTTTCACTGCCCAATCCATAGGTGGCCCAGGCTCCAGCGGTTGGAAATCCCGGGCGAGGCAATCCGCTGTTGATTTGGTAGATCGCGGGGACGTGATCATTCGATTCGCTGTAGCACGATTTGATGAACGCCATTTTGTCGACGTGCTTGGCGACGTTCGTGTACTTGTCGCATACCCACTGACCAGTTTCGCCATACTGTTGAAAGGAGAACGGCGACTTCATCAGTGGTCCGGGGTTGCCAAAGAAGGCCTGGATGTCGGTGGTGTCGCCATCTCTTTTGTCGAGTTCGGGTTTGGGATCGAACATGTCGACTGAGCTGGGCGCACCCTCCATGAACAACCAAATGACCGACTTGGCTTTGGCAGGGAAATGACCTGGCCGCGGTACCAGCGAAGTCATTGGCTCGGACGAGCTTTCGGTTGGCGGCGCACCCAGAAGGTTCTGCTCGGACATCAGATTGGCGAGACCAATCATTCCTGCGCCGGCACCGGCTCGGCAGAGCCACTCGCGGCGGCTGAGCATGTTGGCGACGCGACCGCAGGGAAACAGTTGTGAATGATTGGTCATGTTGGTTCGCCTCTGACTCAATGTAAGTTATTGAATAATGCGGTTGGTTGCCGGCGGTTGTTGGGTTGTTTCGACGGGCTTGGAAGCCCTTCGTACGGGGCATTGAAATTCAATCGATGTAGATGAATTCATTGAGCCCGAACAACGACTGGCAAAAATCAGTCAGCGCTTCGATCCGCGAGTCTCGTTCCGCTCGGTCACTTCGTGCGTTGGCTTGTGCATCGATGAACTGGATCGAGGTTCTCATTTCACTCTCGGTTGGCGGCCGGGCGAACACCGTTTCGAAGGCATCTTCGATGACCGGCTGCGGTTGCCATTTCGCTGGGTGGGATCCACTGGCTTGCTTCTGAAGCAAAAGGTTTGCGAAGTCACGAGCAACGGTGCGAACGAAGCGGTCATTGAGGATCACCATGGCTTGAGGTGCCACGGTGGTGTTTTGCCGTCGATCACAGCTGGTCATCAGATCTGGTCGATCGAACGCCTGGAACATCGGGTAGGGAATCAGTCGCTTGTGGAACATGTAGACGCTCCGACGCCGCGTGGTTTCGTTATCCGCGGCGTCTTTGGGGTAGCCCTCGCCTTGAATGTTGCGGGCCAAGTTGGCTTCCGGAGCGATGTAGGGTTTGAAGCCTGGTCCGCCCGCCTGCAGATTAAGCGTATCGCTTGCGGCCAGCATGGCGTCACGCATCACTTCCACCTCGAGACGCTGCGGGTTCATCTTCCACAAACGTTCGTTGCCGAGGTCGATCTCTAGTCCTCGTTCGTCGGACGCTTCTCGCGTGCTGGCTTGCTGCCAAACCGAACTGGTCAGAATCTCGCGGTGCAGCGTCTTGATGCTCCAACCACTCTCAACGAATCTGTCGGTCAGGTACTCAAGCAACTGAGGGTGCGACGGTGCGTCACCGTTGACACCAAAGTCGCTGGTCGTGTGCACGAGCCCCTTGCCAAAGTGATGGTGCCAAACTCGGTTGACGATGACACGGGCTAGTAACGCTCCGCCTCCATGGTCCGTGTCGGTGATCCAGTCCGCGAGGGCGCGTCGTTGCAATGTGCTTTTGGGTTCGCCATGATCGCAGTAGGCTTCTTTGGCCTTCTGCCAGTATTCATTGGCGTCGGCACCCGATGACAGCATGGCGGGGAAGCCGATGTCGACTTCAATTTCGCGATCGTAGAAATCGCTGCGTCGGAACAACCAAGTTGTTCGGCGTTCTTCGTCGAAGTCGCGAAAGAAGTATCCCTCTTCGCCGCTCGGTAGCTTGTCCGACACGCGATCACCGCTGTGGAAGACTCCCAACAGTTGGTAGTACTCTTTCGCCGAGAACGCATCGTATTTGTGATCGTGGCAACGAGCGCAAGCGACCGTGATCCCAAGCATGCCCGACCCGAGCGTCGAAATCACATCGTCCATCTCGTTGTAACGATTCGCAAGGCGTTCGCTTTCGATGAATGAGTCAGGCAATTTGAAGGAGGTGCCAGCGGTCAGGAAGCCGGTGGCGGACACCGCGGCATCGTTCTCTGGTTCGATCTCGTCCCCTGCAATTTGCCAACGCACAAATTGGTCGTAGGGCATGTTTTCGTTGAACGCTTGAATCACAAAATCGCGATAGCGATACGCGTGTGGACGGTCCATGTCCGCTTCTTGTCCATCGCTGTCGGCGTAGCGAGCCACGTCCAGCCAATGCCTTCCCCAACGCTCACCGTACCGGGGCGAACCGAGTAACTGGTCCACCAAATTCTGGACGGCGGCTTTCGAATCCTCCGAGTGAGCGGCGATGAAGTCGTTCGTTTGATCACGAGACGGCGGCAACCCGATCAGGTCGAAATACAATCGCCGCACCAGCGTTCGCGCATCGGCAGGCTGCGATGGTTTCAGTCCGGCAAGGTCCAATCGTTGTTGTACAAAAAGGTCGATCGGGCTCTTGGGCCAACCGTCACCCAATGACCGAGAAGGCGGATTCACTTTTTGCAGTCGTTGAAACGCCCAGTGAGTTTTGGCTCGATCCATTTTAGGATCCACGACATCCGCGTCTTCGGGCCATGGTGCTCCTTGATCGATCCAAGCACGCAGGAGTCCAACCTGCTTGGCCGTCAGAGGTTCGTATCCTTCCGGCGGCATCAATGCGTTGTCTTTGCCACCGGATACCAAATCAATCATCAAGCTGTCTTCGCTGTTACCCACGAGAATCGCCTCGTCGCTGTCGCCACCTTGAAACGCTTTGGCTTTGACGCCCAGGTTCAGGTTGCCTTCTTCCGTGGTGCCGGCGTGGCATTCGTAGCAGTTGTCTCGCAAGATCGGTTGAATGTCTCGAACAAAGTCGACCGGCTCGGAGTGCTCAACCGTCAACTGCTTGTCCGAAGCGGGAGTTCCAGCGTCATTGGCCAGGGCAACGCTGTAGAGCAGTCCAAGGCAGATTGCGAAGAACTGGGCGCGGCGATCGAACGGGGAGGTCATTGGAAAGCCGTTCATGCGTGTTCGCTGCGAGAGGATTGGAGGTGGGAGGCAGGTGACATCGCGAACCAATCAACGGTGCGTTCGGGCGATGCAATTGCGGCGGGACGTGCCACCGTATTCAATGGCAACGGCGGTTGGGACTGATCTTAGGATAGGTGAACCATAATTCACAGCAATTCGCAGACGCGCAAATCGCCTTCGATTTTTCGTTTGTCGCTGTGTTAGGCTCGCCTCAGGTCGCGTTGTTCCGACGTCGGTAGTCGCCGGGTGTGGTGCCGAATTGCTGACGAAAGGCTTGCGATAGAGAGGCCCCCGTTGCGAAGCCTGATTCGGCCGCGATCGTGGTCATGGATTTGTCCGAATCCAGCAGCAGTCGGCTGACGTGAGCCATGCGGACGCGGCGGATTTCTTCGGCGGGACTGCGATTGAGCTCCGCACGAAAACGCTGTTCCAGTCGCCTTCGCGAAATTGGGAACTTGTTCAGCAGGTCGGACACCGTGATGCCTTCGCGAGCCTTGTCGCGAATGTACCGCAAGACCTCTGCAATTTCGTCGTCCGGAATCGCGAGGATATCGGTCGAATGCCGGCCTCGTACCTGGAGCGGAGGAATCAAAGTTTCGTGTTTCGGCGTGGGACTCCCGTTCATCATTTTGGCGAGCATCCGCGATGCCGTTTCGCCGATCTGGTGACTGGCCAGTTCGACCGCCGAAATCTGGGGCGTGGCGACATTGCACAGCAGTTCATCGTCGTCCCCGGACAACACCACCAATTCATCGGGAATACGAATCGAGTCGACCGAACAAATCTCGACCAGTTGTCGGGCGGGGTAGGGATCCGCGGCAAAGATCCCCAGCGGACGCGGAAGGGTCGCGAGCCACCGCCGAACATTGGAATAGTTGGTCAGCCAACCTGATGTGTCGTCTCGCGTCGCTTCGTACATGGCACACTCGTAGCCGCCGCTCTTGACCGCGTCCGCGAAGGCCAATGATCGCACGTCGGAGTAGCGACCAATCGGCGGTGCATAACATGCAAAGTGCGTCAGGCCTCGATCACGAAGATGTTCGAACGCCATTTTTGCGCGAGCGGCATCATCGGTCGCGACACGAGCAAACCAATCGCATTTGGGAACCATGATGCCAACATCGACCACCGGTAGGTTGAGACTCTTGACGTGGCGGACCGAAGACGTGGATCGCAATGAAGCGATGATGCCATCGCCGTTCCAAACCTTTGGCAATCGCGGACGACCTTGTGAATCACGCGGTGAAATCAGCACCAACCAACCACTCGAATGACCAAAACGACAAATGGCCTCGACGACGTTGCGGCCCCATGAGTCATCGGTCTCAACCAGGATGCCGACATGTCGCGGTCGTTGAGTGTTTGTCATGGGACACGATTCCAAGGGCGGATCAATCGGTTTCTTTGCTGCGCAGTAGAGTAGCAGAAGTGCGCAGCTGCGCAGGAGTGAAACGGCGATCTCACTTACAATCCTTTCAACCGGCTGCATCTCGAACGTGATCTCGGTCAACGAAATCACCATGCGTTGCTCTGCCCACACCACTGACGCCAACCTCACAATCCTTGTCGAAAGAGATGCCCATGACCACTGCCGCGAAGATTGCTGTGATTGGTTTGGGGGCGATGGGATATGGGATGGCCAAGTCCTGCTTGCGGGCCGGCCATGAGGTTTGGGGCACAGACATCTCGCCTGATCCGGTCGAGCGATTTCGCGCCGAAGGTGGCCAGCCCGGCGACCTCAAGGACGTCGCAGAGACGCTGGACATCGTTGTCGTTTCTGTCCTCAACGCCGATCAGACTTCTGCGGTTTTGTTCGGTCCCAGCGGAGTGGCACGCATGATGAAAGAGGGTAGCGTCGTGATCGCCTGCGCGACGGTGGCCCCCGATTTCGCCCGTGATATGGCCAGTCGGTGCAACGATTGCGGACTGCATTACCTGGACGCTCCGATTTCCGGTGGCGCGGCCAAGTCCGCCAAGGGACAACTCTCGATCATGGCGGCGGGTTCTGAGAAAGCGTTTGAGGTGGCGAGTCCGGCGCTCGACGCGATGGCCGAAAACGTATTCCGGCTCGGGGAGGTTGGTGCAGGTTCGGCCATGAAGGCGGTCAACCAACTGCTCGCCGGAGTACACATCGCAGCCCTGGCCGAAGCGATGACGTTTGGCATGACGCAAGGCGTGTCACCGGAAAAGTTTCTGGAGGTGATCCCGCAGTGCGCCGGGACCAGTTGGATGCTGGAGAACCGCGGGCCGCACATTGCCGCCGGCGACTACACACCGCTGAGCCAAGTGAACATCTGGCCGAAGGACTTGGGCATCGTTTTGGACATCGCACGCGATGCGAAGTTCAGTGCTCCGTTGACCGCCGCGGCTCTGCAACAGTTTCTGGCCGCCGCGGGAATGGGGTTGGGCGGCGAAGACGACGCGGCTGTCGCGAAAGTCTACGCTCGCAACGCGAGTCTGGACCTGCCGGGGGATGATTGACTCAAGCGGTTGTGCCGTTTTACTTCACCCTCCTCAACGACGTTTCAGCGCATGGAGGATGGGTACTCTTGCCCGTCAGAGTCGGCCAAGACAACCAATCACAATCCGAAGCGTGAGCTTTGAAGTTGCGCTTTATCCGTTGATGGCCAACGGCCTTTTTCAACATAGCCAGGGGCATCGCCCTTGTCTTTACCCACAAGTCTCGTTCGTCTTGTGAAACACTTGGTTGAATTTTATCGTTTTTCAGCTTTGAATTCTGGTCGGGAAACTC
>NZ_NIZW01000044.1 GCF_002727185.1 Rhodopirellula bahusiensis | reverse complement strand
ATCTGGCGAGGTTATCGAGAACTCACCCTACTACTTGACGGAATGCGTCTGGCGGAGCAAACCAGATCGAAAAGTTGTGGGTAAAGACAAGCCCATACGCCCCAGGCGATGTTGATTCGGCCGACCGGCAAGATGCTTTACAACGGAGCGATCGACGATCGGCATGTTCAAGTCGGTCGCAAGAAAGATCACGCCGCCAAGTCTTATTTGCGAGATGCGATCCGCTCCGTCATCGCTCGACGTCCGGTGGATGTGCCGAAAACGAAACCCATCGGCTGCTTGTTGGAGGATCCGCCAAACAAAGCGATCGAAGGCGAGGTGACCTACGCACGCGATGTTGCGCCGGTGATCCAAGCGAACTGCGCCGGGTGTCATTGCCAAAACGGGTCGGCTCCGTTTCCGTTGTTGAGCTACAACGATGTCAGTGGTCATGCCAACCAAATTTTGGAAGTGACGCATTCACGGTTCATGCCGCCGTGGAAACCGGCCGCTGGGTTCACGCGATTTCAAGATGAACTACGGTTGACCAACCATGAGATGTCGTTGCTGAACGTTTGGGTTCGCGATGGCAAACCGGCGGGCGACCCGAAGGATCTTCCGGCCCCTGTGCCGACATCGAGTGGTTGGCCACTGGGTGAACCGGATTTGATCCTAGAAATGAGCGACACATTCTCGATCCCATCCAGCGGCCCTGACATTCGCCAGTACTTCGTCATCCCAACTGGTTTGAAGCAACACCGGTTGGTCAACGCGATCGATTTTCATCCTGGGACGCCTCAATCCGTTCACCACGCCAGTTTCTTTCTGGACACCAAAGGAAAAGGGAGACGATTGGACCAATCGGATCCAGCGCCGGGGTACTCCAGTTTTGGCGGGCCACGCTTTGAACCCGAAGGCACACTGAGCAGTTGGTTTCCAGGAATGAGCCCCCGACGATTGCCCGAGGGGATGGGACGTTTTGTGCCAAAGGGCAGCGACATCGTGGCGGAAATCCACTACGTCACGACCGGCAAACCACATCAAGACAAGTCGAAGATTGGGATCTACTTCGCGCCGCCGTCGGCCAAGAAGATCGTCACCGAAGTCCAAGTCGGCAACAAACGAATCCGTATCCCGCCGGGCGAAAGTCACCACTTGCAACGCGCGACGTACACGTTGCCCGTGGACGCGGTGTTGCTGGATGCGGTGCCGCACATGCATATCTTTGGCCGCGAAATGAAAGTTTGGTCGAAGTCACCCGATGGCGAGACCAAACCGTTGTTGTGGATCAAAGACTGGGACTTCAATTGGCAAGGCAAGTATTCGTTTGCCGAACCCGTGCGGTTGAAGAAGGGAACGATCCTTCACGTGGACGCTTGGTATGACAATTCAGCCAACAACCCTTTGAACCCAAACTCGCCGCCCAAGCCGGTCTCGTGGGGTGCCGACTCCACCGACGAAATGTTGATCTGTCATTTCCAATGCACTTGCGAAACGATGGGTGAATTGAACGAATTGATTCGGCACCAAAAGAAACACATCGCCGATCGACAATAAGCATCAGGGGCCTCCACCCCGATCTGCCGATACTTGCCCCGTCCGGGGCCGAACGTGCATGAACGGCTCCGGAGTAGTCCGCGTTGCTAGCTCGGGGTGGAAGCCCCGAGACCATTGATGAAGATCACGATGTCGCCCCGGACGGGGCCGGCGTGGACAATCGGCACTTGGCGTGGCTAGCACCATCGCCAAGTCCGAGGCCTCGCTGACGTCTCTGCGCGTGAGACAACCTGCCCGCTTCCGTTGAGCGAAGTTATGCTTGCGTCGATTCAAGTCAGAAACCATTGAAGGTCGTTCCGTGTCAGCATCTGAAACCACCCCACCATCGAATCACGGGATCGGCATCCTGGGTGGGTCCTTCGACCCGGTTCATGTCGGGCACCTCTGGATGGCCGAATCGGCGCTCGAACAATTGCCAATTGAC
Organism: Rhodopirellula bahusiensis; assembly: GCF_002727185.1. NCBI lineage: Bacteria > Pseudomonadati > Planctomycetota > Planctomycetia > Pirellulales > Pirellulaceae > Rhodopirellula > Rhodopirellula bahusiensis. The sequence continues at coordinate 35,859 of NZ_NIZW01000044.1, read as the reverse complement.
CATGTGCGTTGGATCCCGGCGGCGACCAGCCCGCTCAAACCCCACGGCCCGGTGGCCAGCAACGAGCACCGTCTGCAAATGCTGCGGTTGGCACTCAGCGGACAATCCGGGCACGTCATCGACGACTGGGAACTCCGGCAAGACAGCGTCAGCTACACCCTGCTGACCCTGGAACATTTGCAGGAACAGTTTCCAGACCGCCCGCTGTATCTGATCATCGGAGCCGATTCATTGGCCTCGTTTGATCGCTGGCGAGAACCCAAGCAGATCCTGAAACGGTGCCAATTGGCCGTGATCGCTCGCGGAGGAGACCCTCCACCGGACTACTCAATTCTGAACGGAATGACTGACGAATCGCAATTTCAAAGGATTCGTGAGTCTCAGATCCGGATGCCCCAGATCGAAATCAGCAGCAGCGATCTTCGCCAGCGAGTGGCTTCTGGACGGAGCATCCGTTTTCAGGTCCCGCATCCTGTGCGGACACTGATCGCCCAAGAAAAGCTTTATCAGGCAGAATAGGCAAAAGGGATTGCGTGGAAACGCCGATCTCGGCACACTGTGTGGCCCGCGATCGCAACCTTTTTGCATTCTCGGGACACATTGGCGAGCCGGAAACATTGGTTTTCCGGCCGAATCAGTCCATTCGCCTTCGATATTTTCGAAAAGCTTCATGCCTCCACGTCCAATGAGCACGCGTAGCCGTGCCCGCAAACGCTCACGAGTCCGCAGCCGTACCCGCCGCAAGGACCCCATCTTCGTCGATGGCCATCGTCCACGTCCGATGTACGTTGACTACAAGGACCTCGAATTGCTGTCCAAGATGGTCAACCGTCAAGGACGCATCATGGGCCGCCGCAAGAGCGGTTGTACCGCTGCCAGCCAACACGCTGTCACCTCAGCCATCAAACGCGCCCGCTTCATGGCTTTGCTGCCATACGTCGGCGAATAAGCCAAATCGGCAAATCAGTGAACGATTCTGCCTCTGACGGAGCCCCAAGCCAACGGGCTCCGGTCTACCAGACCCAACGCCGCGTCGAGTTTCGAGACACCGATGCGGCTGGAATCGTCCACTTCTCGGCTTTCTTCCCCATGATGGAAGCGGCCGAACACGAGTTCCTGCGATCGGTCGGCATCCCCGTGATGCCGCACCACGAATCCGAGGAACGATTGACTTGGCCCCGAGTCGCCGCCAGTTGCGACTTTCACGGCCCCGCCCGATTCGAAGACATCCTGCAGATTGATTTGCATGTCGACCGTATCGGTCAATCCAGCATCAGCTATCGCTTCGAATTGACCTGCGAAGGCCGCCGCATCGCCACCGGCAAAATCACCGCCGTGTGCTGCGACCTGAAAGCGGGCGGCAAACTGGTCAAAACCGACGTGCCCGATGACCTGCGTCAGCGATTGTCCGGCCCCCAAAACGACTGAACAAACACATGCCCGCGACTTTCGAAGGCTTCGGCCTGAAACTGCTGTACCCAGACAACTGGACGCTGGTCGAGCGAGCCGAAGACGAAGGCGACCAGGGTGCCACGTTCGATCTGCCCGGCGGCGGATTCGTTTCGCTGGAAACGCTGCCAATCACTCGAGAAGACGAAGTCGTCCTGGGTGAAATCGACCAAATGCTCCGGGGACAATACGAGGACTTGGAACGCGACAACGTTACGCTGCCGGGTGCCACGGAAGGCGAACGCGCCGTTGACCTCCGGTTCTACTACTTGGACCTCGTCGTGATGTCACGCGTGGTGCTGCTGGACGCCCCTGCCCCGACCCGCGAACAAATGCCCATCGCCGGACGGATTTTGGCTCAGCTCCAAGCCGAAATGTCGGATTTCGAAGCCGCCGAGCAGGTCTTCAACGCGATTCTGCAACAGATCCGGATGGCCGAACTTCCCGAAGAAGCGTAGTCAACGAAGGCGGGCCGCTGGCCAGAGGAATCGCAGCCAACTGAACCATCGCAAGCAAACTCAGACCAGGTCTTGCTTGCGCTTTTTGCGTCGGTTCTTCCCACATTCGCGGCACACACCGCTGACCAGCATCCGGTGTCCGGATACACGAAAACCGTGTTTTGCGGCGGCTTCGTCTCGCGTCGCGATCAGTTCCTCGCTGCGAAACTCGATCAATTTGCGGCAACGCGTGCAGTACAGGTGGTCGTGGGGCGGGTAGCCGTAGTCCAGCTCGTAAACCGTTCGGCCGTCGAGCTGAAAGCAGTTCAGCAAGCCGGCGTCGACGAACTCCCGCAGCGATCGATACACCGTCGCGGAGCTGACATAGTTGGGCTCGCCCTTTCGAGGCAATTTCTCGATCAGCTCATCGGCGTCGAAATGGGCGTGCTGAGCGAAGATCTTCTCGACCAAGAACTTCCGAGGCTTGGTCTGCCGCTGGCCCTTGCTCTGCAAATACTCCTCGAACCGCTCTTGAGGAGTCAAAGCCACCTCGAGACGTTCAAGAGATTCGGGAACCGAAGACACGTCAGACAAAACGGACCGCTGTGAAAGAGAGAAGAATTGCTTGCGAGCCACTATAGCAGCCCTGTCTAGATTTGTCCCGAGCTTCCGCCTCCCAAAACATTCATCTGAAAACGGCATTTCCGCTCTCGACTTTTTGAAACGCGGTCGATATCTTCCGCAGCCGATTGAAAAACAGTGACGATTGCTCATTCTTCAGTGATGGCAATCGAATCACTGCGATTCAATCAGCACGACACCAGGTCTCGCCCATCACGGGCGCGGCGGAAGTGTGTTGGCAGGACGTTTCCTAGCGGAATCGCTCAATCCAAACGCACAACGTTGCCATACCGCAAGGTGCCGCAACCTCCATTGCGATCTCCCCAAGGTCAACACGTTATTGCGCCCAGGACGCGGCTCGATAACAGCGAAGAAGAAGTCGGCCAGGGTTCCATCGGAACCCTCAGACGAAGCCACGTGGCTTCGAAGTTTTGACTGCATTTCGTATCTCAACTGACCTTGATCCCCAATTGGAGGCACCCCAGCCGCATGATCGCATCGACCATTCTGCGCGCACCCAACGCCCGAACGGCTCAGCCGAACCTTTCCTTTGACCTCGCGAAAGAACTCGCTGAAAAACACGGCACACCACTTTTGGTCGTGTCACGATCCAAAGCCATCGAAACGTACTGGGCGATGAAAAACGCCCTGCCCGGTGTCGATCTTTACTATGCGGCGAAAGCCAACCCGGACCTGCACTTTTTGTCGACACTCAACGGCGAAAATTCATTCATCGACGTATGCTCGCCTGGCGAACTAAAGGCGGCACTCGCCGCTGGCTTCACGCCGGATCGCATGCTGCACACTCACCCGTGCAAGACCGATGCAAACCTTTGGGAATGCTATGAAGCCGGAGTGAACTGGTTCGTTTTCGACAACCCGATCGAAGCAGAAAAGATCCGCCGACTGACTCCCGATGTGAACTTGTTGTTGCGATTGGCAACGACCGGAGCCTCCAGCCGAATCAACCTGTCGGCGAAGTTCGGTTGCCCCATGCACGAAGCGATGGAACTGCTTGCAACGGCGAAAGCCAAAGGCCTGAAAATTCGTGGGTTCTCGTTCCATGTCGGCAGCCAGTGCCTCAACCCGCAAGACTATGTCGAAGTGCTTCGCAGCGTTCGTGCAGTTTGGGACGAAGCCACCCAAGCCGGACACCACTTGGAAGTCCTCGACATCGGCGGCGGTTTCCCAGCTCCGTATCGCGAAGACGCTCCTTCGATCGAAGCCTTTGGCGAAGTCATCACCAACGGACTGCGAGACATCTTCGGCGACCTGCCGATTCGTTTGATCGCCGAACCTGGTCGCGGGCTGTGCACCGAAAGCGTGACCTTGATCACTCGCGTGATCGGCAAGAGTCGTCGATGGGAACTGCCTTGGTTCTTCCTCGACGATGGAATCTACGGATCGTTCTCGGGCAAGATCTTCGACCACACGGACTTCCCGTTGCTGGTCGAAAACGATGGGTCCCGCGAGACCGTTCCTTGCGTGGTCGCCGGACCAACCTGCGACTCCACCGACATCGTTTCGCGTGACCAATGGCTCCCCGATCTGGAAGTCGGCGAACTGGTCTTGGTTCCGTCGATGGGAGCTTACGCTGCCGCCAGCGCATCGCCTTTCAACGGATTGCCGATGGCCAACAGCGTCGCGATCGACTGACGGACGACACGCCGATGGGATTGATCGCCGCCGTCCTGGCCTATTTGTTTCTCACGATCGCGATCGGGTTGTTCGCAGCCCGACGCGTCGACAATGCGCAGGACTTCATGGTCGCGGGACGCTCGCTTCCGCTGTACATGAACTTCGCTTGCGTCTTCGCAACTTGGTTTGGTGCCGAGACCGTGCTTTCGGTTTCGGCCACCTTTGCCGGCCAAGGACTGCGTGCCATCCCGGGCGACCCGTTTGGATTTTCGATCTGCTTGGTGCTCGTGGCGTTGTTCTTCGCGCGAGCCTTCTACCGAATGGACTTGCTAACGATCGGTGACTTTTATCGCAAACGCTATGGTCGCTCGATCGAAGTTTTGACGTCCGTTGTCATCTCCGCTTCGTACCTGGGCTGGGCCGCGGCTCAGCTCACCGCACTTGGCCTGGTAATTTCAGTCCTGGGCAAAGGCATCGGCTACGACGCGCTGACCATCAACCACGGCATCGTGATCGGCTTCACCATTGTTGCCTTTTATACGGTGATGGGCGGCATGTGGTCGGTGGCGCTCACCGACATGATTCAGACGTTCGTGATCATCATCGGTCTGTTAGTGGTGTCGGTTTACATGGCTCATGCGGCCGGCGGCGTGTCTGTCGTCATCGATTCTGCTCGCGAATCGGGGCGTCTGCAGGTCTTTCCCGACTGGGGGCAATCCGGTCAGTGGTGGATCTACATCGGTGGCTTCCTGACCGCGGCCCTGGGTTCGATCCCACAACAAGATGTCTTTCAGCGAGTCACCAGCGCCAAAGACGAACGCACCGCCATGACGGGAACCTTGCTGGGCGGGACGTTCTACTGCATGTTTGCGTTCGTACCGATGTTCATCGCTTACGCCGCGGTGGTGATCGATCCGGATCACTTGCAGCAATTCAACAGCGAAGACCTTCGCGAAGTCCAGCGAACACTTCCGCACGCGGTCATGCAATCCACACCGTTCTGGGTGCAAACTGTTTTTCTCGGTGCATTGGTCTCGGCAATCCTTTCTACCGCCAGCGGAACATTGCTCGCGCCGAGCAGTCTGATTGTCGAAAACATTATCCGTCCGTTTCGATCCGACCTTGACGACAAAAACATGTTGCGTTGGCTGCGAATCGTCCTGCTGATGTTTGGTGCCTTGGCTCTTCACCAAGCCTTGACCAGCAACAACACGATGTACGAAATGATTCAGCAGGCGTACAGCGTGCCGCTTGTCGGTGCACTGGTTCCGCTGGCCGTCGGGCTGTATTGGAAACGAGCGACCACTCTCGGAGCGATGGCATCGATCGTGTCCGGTGTGGCAACCTGGCTAGCGTTTGAATACGTGCTGCCGGAGTTCTTGATCCCGTCGCAACTGATGGGGCTCGCCGCCAGCTTTCTCGCAATGGTGATCGTGTCGTTGCTTGACAAGTCGGAAAGTGTTGCGTCCGACGCTGTGCAACGAAAAACTGAGGATTGATACGGACAATGCGGCGTTGGTCATGTATCTGCCCCACGCCCCAAAGGGGCAGCTATATCGTAGCCCCAGGCATCGCCTGGGGTTTTGTTACGGAGGCTACAACGCGAGCCCCAACGGGGCGGCCCTAACAGAGAGCCCCCAAAAAATGCTAGGACCGCCCCGTTGGGGCTTTGCAATCTTGGTCTCGCCACAACCCAGGGCGTTGCCCTGGGCTGTCATAGGGCTGCCCCGATGGGGCTAAATCGTCGAACACAACTTGCGCAAACGAATCCGGTCCGCAACACCAAAGTTTTCGCAGTCCAGTCTAGTGCTGTGCAGCGCTGACTTGCTGATCGCGGGTTTTCGCTATTTTCGTGAACGGGTGCACGACTCGCTTTGTTCCAAAGCATCGGCGGGAACGTCAGGTACAACCTGACCTACGGTTTGGGGGACTTCACTGCTCGTGTTGCTGCACGATATCGAGGTGGACTTCTCGCATGGGCAACCAGAAGTCGTTCTTCAACTTTGGGTCGTTGGAACGCACGATGTTTAAACTGATCTGCAGTTTTTTGAGCACCGTGTCGAACTGGCTCTTCGTGCACGCCAATCGCTCGATGGCTCGCTTGCGAAGCGCACCGGTGTAGCCCGCTTCCAAACGGATCAGCTCAAAGATTTCTTGACAGAGCACATCCAATTCGTGGACGGGCTGGTACGCCTCCGCGTAATGCACTTCTCGGAAATGCTGCATCTCCATCAGCACCGCATCGCCACCGCGGATCTTCCCGTAGAAAACTTCCGCGGGATAGGTTTGCGGGATGCGAGTCTTCCAGTCCCAGACGGCCGTCACCTTCGGGCTCCAACCGCCCGCCTTGGGTTTCTCTTCCGATAAATCGGTGTTGTCCCACAACGACGGGTGCGGCGAGTTCTTGCTGCCGAAGACGGTGACCACCGTCCGTTCAAGAACAAACTGATAGGCCTGCTCAAAGGTCTTGATCATCAGGCGACCTGCTTTTTCAATCGACCCGTTGGGTGATCTCGATCAAGTGGTAGCCGAACTGTGTTTTGACGGGACCATGGACTTTGCCCAGATCACCGCTGAAGACCACTTCGTCAAACTCTTTGACCATTTGACCGGGGCTGAACGTTCCCAACGCTCCACCGGATTTGCCGGATGGGCAGGAGGAAAACTCAGCGGCGATGGCACCGAAATCCTGCCCTTTTTCGATCTGATCTTTCAGATCCTGACAGGCTTCTTCCGTTTCAACGAGGATATGTCGTGCACTTGCAGTGGCCATGATGGTCTCTTGGGTTGTGTTCCGTCGTGGGGTGGTATGGGGGCCTGGCGGAGGTCGAAAGTCGCTCGCCAGCTTCGGCCACCATGGTGGCTTGCTAGGAGCAGTTCGAAAACCCCTGCTCACAGCACCTTTCCACCTGCTTGCAGGATGGTTTCGATATGGGATAGGTTCGAATGCCGCGAGACCATCCATCGGAGCGAAAGAGTGGCGGGCTCGATGAAATCCCGTCCCAAACGGGTTCAACGCAGCCTCTTTCCCTACTCGCGAAAAGATTCCTTGGTTCCTGCCCACGCCCGTCTCACCAGATCGACACCATGATTTCCCGACTTGTTTTTCAACCGCTCCTGATCAGCCTTGTCACACTCCTGACCTCGCAAGGACTCTCCTCCGCGAAAGAGTGGTCCGTGCCGGTGGCGGGCAATGCGTTCCGCACACAGCCCGAACCCGGCGGCCGAGCGATGCGACGCGGCGGCTCCTTGCGGCTTCGCGATTCGGCCGAGGTCCACTCCGTCTACTTTCATGTCGATGACGCAGACACGCTTGAGTTAGGACTGAAAGGCAACGCGAGTGACCGCCCCGCGACCATCCTCGTGACCATCGGCGAAACCAAGCTCTCCTGCGATCTGGAACTCGCGTCTGCCAAGACCTACCCGCTCGGTGAGATCGAGGTCGCGAAAGCGGGCTACGTTCGAGTCGATCTGCAACTTGCACCAGCCGCCAATGGCGAAGCATCCGGATCCGCACAGATCACGGACTTGGTGGTCACACCCGCGAAAGCCGACCTGCAACTCGACTATGTACAAACAAACGATGGCAACATGTTCTATTGGGGTCGTCGCGGCCCATCGGTCCATCTCTCCTACCGATTGCCCCGAGGAATGAACCTGACGTACGCCTACAGTGAGATCACGGTCCCCGTCGGCCAAGACCAAATGGGGACTTACTTCATGGCCAACGGTTTCGGCGAAGGTTACTTCGGCATGCAGGTCAACAGCCCCACGGAACGGCGAGTCCTGTTTTCAATCTGGAGCCCCTTCCGCACGGACAACCCCAACGAGATTCCTGACGAAGACCGAGTCGAGACGCTTGCAAAAGGCGACGACGTCATCGCGAAAGACTTTGGCAACGAAGGCTCCGGCGGACAAAGTTTCTTTCGCTACCCTTGGGAAGCCGGCAAGACGTACCGCTTCCTGACCGAAGTCAAACCTGACGGCGACTCCAACACGTTGTACACGTCCTGGTTCGGCGACAAAGCGAAGAACGAATGGCGATTGGTAGCGACCTTTCGACGCCCCAAGACTGACAAGCATCTGACCGGCTTCCACTCTTTCCTCGAAAACTTCTCGCCAGAACAAGGCCATCTGCAACGCTCGGCTCACTACGGCAACCAATGGGTTTGTGATGTGAACGGCAAATGGCATGAGATCACGCGAGCCAAGTTCACCGGCGACAACACCGCTCGCGGTCGTCATCGGCTGGACTATGCCGGTGGAAGCCAAACCGACCATTTCTTCTTAAAGAACTGCGGCTTCTTTTCAGAACCCGTTGATCTGGATCAAACCTTCGAGCGAGAGTCCACCGCGGGCCAGCAGCCTGCAATCGACTGGGAGCAGTTGCCGCGCTGATCCATCGCAACTCCACTCTCGTAGTGGACGAAGCAAAGATTCCCACGCGTGGGTCGTGCGACCGGACTCGTGGCCTCGTCCACTACCATTCAAACAAGAACCACTCATGGACGAAATCGTCTATCACGACCGATACACCGACGAAGACCGCATCGAAAAGGTGTATGGCGACAAGGCATTGCGTTGGACTTATGGCACCATCGCCGGACGCCTTTCGCTTTCTTTGGTCGTGAAGCGAACGCTGTTCTCGCACTGGTACGGTTGGCGAATGGACCAACCCAAGACTCGCGAAAAGATTGCTCCGTTCATCCAAGACTATGAACTCGATGCGGATGAGTTCGTGCGTAATGTAGATGAGTTCGCCACCTTCAACGAGTTCTTCTTTCGCAAGCTGAAACCCGAAGCACGCCCGATCGATGCGGATCCGAACTCCGTGGTCTTCCCCGCGGACGGCCGGCATCTTTGCATTCCCGACCTATCGAAATGCGAAGGGCTGTTTGTCAAAGGCGAGATGTTCTATCTGCCGACGCTGCTGCAAGACTCCGCCCTCGCGGATCGCTATGCGAGCGGCAGCCTGCTGCTTTCGCGATTGTGCCCGATCGACTATCACCGATTTCACTTTCCCGCCGCCGGCGTGCCCGGTGCGAGTCGCTTGATCAATGGACCGCTGTACTCGGTCAATCCGATTGCACTGCGTCAGAACATTCACATTCTGACCAGCAACAAACGTTGTCTCACGCAGCTCGAGACGGAGTCCTTTGGAACGGTGCTGTTGCTAGAGATTGGTGCCACCTGTGTCGGCAGCATTCAACAAACCTACTCGCCCGGTAAAACCATCTCAAAGGGCGACGAAAAAGGCTACTTCCGGTTCGGTGGCTCCTCGACCATGGTCCTGTTCGAACCCGGCCGGATCCAGTTCGATGCGGACCTCATCGAAAACTCGCGTCAACACCGCGAACTCTACGCTCGCATGGGCGACCACTTGGGGAACCGCCCCGACAACGCCGGATGAGCCGAAATTTTCAATTTTGATGTCCCGATCCGTGTTCTTGGTTCGTCACCCTCTTAGATGACGTGGCTATGCTGCCACTGTCGAACCCAAAACCTTCGTTTGAAAGAACACCGATGCCGAAATTCATGTTTGTTTATCGTGGCGGTTGCGACGAAATGGAAAATGCTTCTCCGGACGAGATGCAAAAAGTCATGCAACTATGGATGGACTGGATCCAAGACGGGATGAAAGCAGGTTGGTTGATTGATGGTGGCGACGGACTGAAACCCGAAGGCGCGACCGTCCATGCCGATCTGTCGGTTACCGATGGACCGTTCACCGAGTCCAAAGAGCTGGTTGGTGGCTATTCGATGGTTCAAGCCGAGAACCTCGCCGCCGCAGTGGAACTGGCCAAAACGTCACCAATCATCCATCACAAAGGCGCCGTCGAAGTTCGCGAATTGGCGAATGTGGGCCAGCCCGAAGAAGCATGACCGACTCGAGCGGCCATTTGGTCGAACACTTCTTTCGGCACGAGTCCGCCCATTTGATAGCGGTGCTGACTCGTGCCTTCGGGATCCGTCGAATCGACTTGATCGAGGACATGGTTCAGGTTGCCATGTTGGAAGCCATGAACGCATGGAAGCAAGGCGGAGTGCCCGACAACCCCAGTGCGTGGATCCATCGTGCAGCCAAGAACCGAATCCTGGATGCCTTGCGCCGTGAAAAGACGTTGGCCCAAGCGATTTCATTGGCGGGACCAACGCTGGACGTCCAAGAGAACACCGTGGAAGAGTGGCTGAGCGAAGAGCAATTGCCGGACAGCTTGCTGCGGATGATGTTTGTTTGCTGTCACCCAACACTAAACCGTGAAACGCAAATTGCGCTGACGTTGAAAACGCTTTGTGGCTTTGGGCACGCCGAGATCGCTGGCGGATTGTTGCTGCCGATCGAAACGATCAGAAAACGAATCACTCGTGCCAAACGTTCACTCGGGGAAGCCAACGTTGCGGTGGAACTGCCCTGCCCTGACGAAATCGCGCAGCGTCGCGGCGTCGTTCACGATGTGCTGTATCTGATGTTCAACGAGGGACACAGCACCTCACAAGGGTTCCAGCCGATCCGCGACGACATTTGTGAAGAAGCAGCAAGGTTATGCCATTTGCTGAGCGAGAGCGAACACGGCTCGCCCGCCACAAAAGCTCTGCTAGCGTTGATGTTGTTTCAAGCCGCTCGTTTGGAATCTCGAACCGACCAACAAGGAACCGTGGTTCTTCTGGAGGACCAAGACCGTTCAAAGTGGGACCGGCGACTGATCACCATCGCGCAACACGAACTGGCTCGTTCGAAAACTGACACGCCCACGACCTATCACTGGGAAGCAGCCATCGCGATGCAGCACTGCATCGCCAACAGTGTCGAAGCAACCGATTGGTCAACTATCGTTCGTTTTTACAATCGCCTGCTTGAGATCCACGGGTCGCCGATCTACGAACTCAACCGAGCCATTGCGAGGGCTCAAGCGGGCCAGATCAACGAGGCACTGATAGAGTTGCAAACGCTCCAGCAATCCGGTGCAATGCAGACCTATTTGTTGCTGGATTGTGCAATCGCCAGAGTGCATGAACTGGGCAACCACACGTCACAGGCAATTGACGCCTATCTGATCGCGTTGTCCAAAGCCAAAGCCGATCACGAGAAACAACTAGTCGAAACGAAACTGCGAAAGCTGCAACAGGCATAGAACGAAAAAACCCTCGCAAGGAAACTTGCGAGGGTTTTTCGTTGAATCGTTTCTGTCAGGTGATCCATTGGATCACTTGGCTGGACGACTTGACTGTTTTACTTGTCAGTGAAGTCCAAGAACCACCAGCCGTCGTCCCATTCGAGCGACACTTTACGCCATCCCAAAGGAACTTGTGGGTAGGGGTAGAAAGGTCCGATGTATGGGAAAGCCGATGGGCTGTACTGTTGTGGGTACGACAGTGCGGCGTAGTTTGGATACGCTGCGTAGCCAGGCCATGCGTAGTTCGGCAGGTTTGGCGAATCGTAGCGAGGTGCTCCGACGGGTGCGGCGGGAGCCATTGGAACGGGTTGTCCCATGACAGGTGCCTGAGCCATTGGTGCGGGTGCAGCTTGCATGCCACCTCCGTGAGTCACCATGCTGCCGGGAACAACCATTTCGCCGTTGATCATTTGTCCGCCAGCTTGTCCGTAAGAGACGGGACGAGCTTGGACCTGACCGCGATTGGCGGGTGGCAATGGCTGCAGTCCACCGGTGCGGTGCGAAGCAGGTGTTGCAACCAAACCTGGGTTCGATCCAGCCTTCACGGTCATCAGATCGCGAACGCCGCGTGCTCCAGGAGCGTGACGAGCGATTTCAGCGATCAACTCACGTTGCGATGCCGATGCGGCTTCGCCGGTGATTTCAACGATGCCGTCATAAGCGTTGACATCGACACCGAAGTCTTTCAAGTGACCGACCGATTTGGCTTTGCCCAATGCGGCGGCGACCGAACGAGTGATCGTATCGTCGTTGTTGGCTTCTCCGCTAGCGTTTTCCCAAGCAGCAACGGTGCGGGTTTGCGAGTCAGCGGCTTCTTCGCCGGCGACAGGTGCAACCGTACCTGGAACCACTTCTTGAGCTTCGGTTTCCAAAGCACCCTTGAAGTCAAATGCTTCGGCGGGCTCAACTGCTGCGATGGCAGCGGCTTTGGGTTTGTAAAGCTTGGCTTCGAGAACTTCGAGTTCGTTGACAACATTGACAACGCCGTCGACGTCTTTCAAAGCGGCCAAGACCAAGTCTTGCTGCTCCGAGCCATCGACTGTGCCGCGGAACAATACCACGCCGTCGTTGACTTTCATGTCGAGGTTGAAGTTCTTCAGCTGACCTGCATCACGGCTGACTTTGAGCCGCTGCATGACTTCTTGTGCAATCTCTCGATCACCGCCAAAGGCCTGAGCAGGCCCCAGCGTGGCGATCGCGGCCATCGCCAGTCCAAAATATGTGCGTCGCATGGAAATGCCTCCCTACAGTCCTTTGTGAGGTGTCATCACCGACCGCCGTGCTCGTGGCAAAAAGGAACGGCCGACAGCCGGTCCGATCGGTGCTATGGACTGTTTCGGTTGTAACGAGGCCTGAACGGCAGGTTTTTTCCGATTTTGTGGATAAATCGACACGGGCGTCGCCGAACGGCCCCGGAAGAACCGCCGTGCAACAAGTCGAATCCGAAATCAGCCGGCAGAGAAAAACCGCTTGTTGGTCCCGCCGCTGCCGATCGGAATCTCCATCCGAGCACCACACTTGGGGCAGCGTCCGCGATAGGCGGTCCGTTGGTCGTTTCGGTAAATGCGGCCGTAGGTTTGACAGCACCGAAACTGAATACCAATGAATGGACGCGGATTTCCAGGTGTTCCATCGGGACCTGAATCCGATCGCGAATCGGATGCACTCGCATCACCGCGCACGTCGTGCACGACATCAAAGTGATTGCCAACGTCATATCGGGGCGTGGGATCGACCATGGTTGTTTCCCAAGACCGAATGAAGAAACGAGAAAGGGAGCGATGACTGAACTTGGGACAAGCCAGAAGCTTCAAACCGCTTTGAAACATCGAAACCGGAGCAACGACGCCCGGTCGACCAAATCAAGCGCTCGGTTCACCCGAGGATTCTGACTCGGGCTCTCGCAGCTGTTCAATCGCCAATCGCAATTGCTTGCGAGCCCGATTCAAACGACTGCGAACGGTTCCGATGGACAGTTCCAAAATCTCAGCCATTTCCTCATAAGAAGATTCGTCCATCTCCCGCAAGACGAGAATGCTGCGGTGCTCATCACTGAGTTGCTGCAACGCGAGCTGCACCAGCGAAACGTCATCCTGGCGAATCATATTCGCATCGACCGCCTCACCATCGCAGACGACTTCCTCGCCAATTTCCTCGCGTTGCTGGTCCAACGACAGTCGAACCTTTTGACGCCGTTTTCGCGACAAAGCGATATTGAATGCGACTCGATACAGCCATGTGAAGAATTGGCTGTTTTGCTGAAACGTGTCGAGCTTCACGAACGCCCGAATGAAGGCCTCCTGGGTCACTTCCTCGGCATCGTGGACCGAACCGGTGACATGGATCATGGCGTGATGCAGCCGGTCTTGATGACGGATCACCAAGCCTTCAAAGGCGGACGCGTCACCCGACAGCGCCGCTTCGATCAACGCCCCTTCTTCAGTCGGCGCACGATTCGCCGTGGTGCGTTCGTTTCGGTTCGAGCTGGCTGCGTCCACTTCCCCTCAACTTGATGATCGTTCGATGGCCAATCAGTTTAACTCAAACGAGTCGCCTTGTTGCAAAGCATTTGAGTCATTCCCAGATGCTTGAGCCTCTCGAACGTCCTCATCGAAATGATCCGAGATTCCGCCGTTTTCATCTTCATCGCCCATCGGAGCACGCGATTCCCCGTTTTCGTCTAACCACAACGGAATCGTTAAAACTCCGAAAAACGAAACAATCAATCCAACTTGCGACGCCTGTTCACTGGGCCAGAGATGAGACGCAACGAGTCCCCGCCACAGCAACAATTGCACGCTCATCGCCACCGGCAAGCTCACAGCGAAACGGCCCAGTGAATCTCGCGATTGAGCGAATGCGCACATCTCAAGAATTTTCGCGAAGATCGCCGCGATCAGAATCACCCCCATCACGGCTTGCCAGCCAACCACGATCGCCGGGACAGCGATCAAAATCATCAAATCGATCAATCGCCGAGTCGACGAACCGAGGGGATCCATCTTCATGTCCGCCATGGGACAAAAGCTCTTCGCCAGAACTCGAGCAAAAAAGCCTGCCGCCACCAGCGAGGTCAACAAACGCATTCCAATCTGAACCAACGTCACGGACCAATCACCACCGTGAGTCGGCCATCCAGACGGCGGCCAGAACCCACCCTCCGACGGATTCGAATCACCGACCAATTGCCACGGAACAACCATCGCTTGAGGCAGGGCAAACATGCCGCCGATCAGCGTCACCGCTGCGAATAATGTGAGCCTCGGTGGCAAAGTGTTTCCGTCGAATCGGATCAACCCTGCGGCCCACCCGGTCGCCAAAGCGACCAAGTGATAGAAAATTAACGTCAACAAATCCACGTCAACGTACGGGGTCGACAACCAATTCGTCCGCACGCTATCGCCCAAATAGGGCAGACTCCAACGAGTCAGTTCGGTCGCCCCGACCAGAGCAAACGTGATCCCGACAAGCGTTTCGACGATCGGGTATCGCGATGAGATCGGAAGCCGGCAATCTCGGCAGCGCCCGCTCAACCACAGCCAACCAAAGATCGGAACATTATCGCGAGCCCGAAGCTGGTTTCGACAACGTGGGCAGAACGAATGGCCGTTCACATTCAAACGCTGAGGCAATCGCCAAACGACGACATTCAGGAAGCTGCCGACACTGGCCCCTACCACCAAGAAAAAAGTAAAAATGACCACGTCGTTGGCTCGCGGGGCCAGCAGATCGACGGCGCGAAAATGTGGGTGCACCCGAGTCACCATGATTGCAAACGCCCACACGTAAACCATCGATGCGAGCAGATACCCGATCAGCAAGCAAACAGCGAGAATTCGATATGGTGAGCGTCGTCGCGACAAAATTGCATGGCCCTTGGCGTGTCCGCACACTCTACTAGCCAAGCCCCGAACTGACGACTCCCATCCCAATGGATGCTGCTCATGACTTCCACGCTCCCTCCCCAGCGGCATCAATTCGCCAACGACCACCCGCCCCGCCACGAGGGCGACTACGTCGTCTATTGGATGATCGCCCAACGGCGACTGCACTGGAATTTCGCGTTGCAGCATGCGATCGACCGGGCACTCGAATTCGAGAAACCGCTGCTGATCTTCGACCCCCTGCGAGTTCGTTACCAATGGGCCAGCGACCGAATTCATCGATTCATCATCGAAGGGATGCGAGACAACGCGGCCGCGGCCGCATCTCTGCCGGTCGTCTACTACCCCTACGTGGAACCAAAACCGGGAACCGGCTCGCCGCTGCTTCATCGGCTAGCCAAACAAGCTTGCACCGTTGTCACCGACGAGTACCCGTGTTTCTTTCTGCCGCACATGATCGACGCGGTTAAAGACAAGCTGCCGGCCCGCTTGGAATTGATCGACTCCAATGGAGTGCTTCCGTTGCGAGCGGCGGAGAAGACTTACACGGTCGCGCACAGTTACCGGCGGTTCATGCAGAAGAACATCCTGCCTGCTCTCGAACACTTGCCTCTCGCAAACCCGCTGGATCGAAGCGGCAACCGCCCTGCCCTGCCCTGCCCCGATGGTGATTCGTTGGCGAAACGCCGAAAGGAATTGCTACCGGCCAAAATCCTTTCCAAATGGCCCGCCGCTGATTTCGAAAAGCTGCTCAGCGAAGATGGGCTGTCGAATATCCCGATTGATCACTCGGTTCGTCCGGCCAATGAGACCCCCGGTGGAACAGTGGAAGCCTCACGCCGCTGGGAAGAATTCCTGGACTCCAAACTGTCGCAGTACAACGACGACCGCAACCATCCCGATAAACACGCCACGACGGGATTGAGCCCTCACCTTCATTTCGGTCACATTTCGGCGCACGAGATGGTTTCTTCATTGCTGGAACACGAGGGTTGGTCCGCGGACCAGACATCCAAACCCAACGGCAAGAACAACGGCTATTGGAACGTCAGCGAAAACGCGGAAGCCTTGCTCGATCAACTGCTGACATGGCGAGAGATCGGCTTCAATTGGAGTTTCCAAAATCCAGACACCTACGACTCGCTCGAATCATTGCCGGACTGGGCGAAGAAGACGTTGGCCGAAACGCGTGATGACGAGCGGCCGCATCTCTACACGCTGGAGGAGTTTGAGAATGCCGAGACTCACGACGAGCTATGGAACGCGGCGCAGCGTGAATTGGTTGCAACCGGCGAGATGCACAACTACATGCGAATGTTGTGGGGCAAGAAGATTTTGCATTGGACAAGAACGCCCGAGGAAGCCCTCGAGTTCATGATCCACCTGAACAACAAGTACGGCCTGGATGGTCGCGATCCCAACTCGTACTGCGGCATCCTTTGGGTGCTCGGCCGCACCGACCGAGCCTGGGGCCCCAAGCGTCCCGTCTTCGGCAGCGTCCGTTACATGACCAGCGACAGCACCCGAAAGAAACTTAAGCTCAGCAAGTACCTCCAGCGGTTCGCTTCGAAAACTGAATGACGTTGGGTTCTTTGACGCTCAACATTATTTCTCTTGCTCAAGTTGGCTGGACCGTACGAAGGTTGACCTTGGGTTGAAACCCCAAGGCTTTCGGCTGCCGTCGCTCCGCGACTGGTTGTGCGTATTGGGAGGGAGCCAACAACCGCGGAGCGGTGACCGTTGTCAGCCACCTCGTAGCCGACGGAGGCCCTCAGTCGGCATCAACACAACCATCGCTGCAAGCGATGGGCCCAGCAAAACGTGGCTATAAACAGACGGATGCCGGTGGCATGGCTGAGGCTTGTTTGCCGACGAAGGGCCTCCGTCGGCTACCTGGAAAGCCGGATACCCCAAATTGGGCTCCGCGTTTCGGTTAGATTAGGCTCGCTCTTCCGGGGCAACCTCATTGAATTCTCCATCGTGTCGCGCATCCACCTGAAACTCCCGAAGCATCATGAAAGTATCACTTGCGGTCTTCTTGGCTCTCACCCTGACCATTTCCATCCAGGCAGAAGAACTTCCTGCTGTCGCCGTCGCGGGTGATGGTGCGTTGGTTTCGTCACAACAGATCTTCGACCTGGACAACAAACCCACCAAAGAGAGTCATGCGTCCACCATCGTCGAGACACCAACCGGTCTCGTCGCGGCTTGGTTCGCGGGCACTCGGGAGCGTGACCCCGATGTCGGCATCCGCGTCTCTCGCAATGAAAACGGCCAGTGGACCGAGTCAGTCGAGGTCGTCAATGGTGTCCAGTCATCGACGCTCCGCTATCCCACTTGGAACCCGGTGCTGTTTCAGCCCACCGAAGGCCCGTTGATGTTGTTCTACAAAGTTGGCCCCAATCCACGGGATTGGTGGGGCATGCTGACGACATCCGAAGACGGTGGGAAAACTTGGTCTTGGCCGACGAAACTGGGCGAAGCCCACACGATCGGACACCTCCTTGGGCCAGTCAAAAACAAACCGATTCAGCTCGCCGACGGAACGATTCTGTGCCCCTCAAGCACCGAAATCGAGTACGCGGATGGATCCTCCCACTGGCGAGTTCACTTCGAAGTCTCCAAAGATCTCGGCAAGACTTGGGAGGTCATCGGGCCGATCCAGACCGGCGAAACCTTCCATGCGATTCAGCCAAGCATCTTGACCTACCCCGATAACCGTCTGCAAATTCTTTGCCGCAGCCAAGAGAAACGCATTGTCGAGAGCTGGTCCAAGGACGGCGGAAAAACCTGGAGCACGCTGACTGCGACCGACTTGCCCAATCCCAATTCCGGCACCGATGCGGTGACTCTCAATGACGGACGGCAAGTCTTGATTTACAATCACTCCGAAGGCATGGTGAGACGGAAAGACGCTCCCGACCTGAAGCCACGCCGGATTCTGAATCTGGCGATTTCGTCCGATGGCAAAACTTGGAAACCAGTTCTGACCTTGGAGAATGAAACCGGACCTCACCCGAAGGACGCGGATCGCCGCCGGCACTTCGGTGAGTACAGCTACCCGGCCATCATCCAAACCTCTGACGGGATGCTCAACATGGTCTACACGTACAACCGGGAAGGCGTCAAACACGCGGTCGTTGACCCGAGCAAGCTATGAGCACCACCGTAGCCGACGGAGGCCCTCAGTCGGCATGAACACAACCAATCACAGCAAGCGGTTGGTCTCCCAGCAAGCACGTGGCAATGGGCGAATAGATGTCTGTGGCGTTTCTGAGGGGTTGCTTGCCGACGGAGAGCCTCCGTCGGCTACTTGTCCGCTCGGTACCGCCCACCATTCGTGGCGTTTAACTACCGAGGATTCGAGGCAGATTCCAGACCGATCATTGAGCTCATCCTCCCAGCAACCCCGTAGCCGACTGAGGCTCTCAGTCGGCATGAACACAACCAATCGCAGCAAGCGATTGGTTCCCCCAGCGAGCATGTGCAATGAGCGAGCAGATGTCTGTGGCGTTTCGGAGGGATTGCTTGCCGACGGAGGGCCTCCGTCGGCTACTTGGTCGCTCGCGATGTTTCGCTGTCGTGATCTGCAGCGACAAAGGTTTTGAGTTACTATCCTGCTCTTCCGCCGAAGTACTCCATGCCCCTCCCAGGTAATTCGACATGCTTCACCTGAAGTACGATCGCATCGTCTTGCTCGCCGTCGCCGCATTGTTCATAGGCGTCGCTGACACTGCTGCGCACGCGCAATCTCCTGCTTCGTCCGTCCAAACGGGATTGCCTCCATCCCTGCAGTTCGCTTCAGAGGACGCGTCGTTTTACTACGCGTTGACGAACAACCGCCTGAAGTGGGATTGCTGGCTATCAATACCATCACCACGCCGATCCAATCCGCGTCCAAGCTCAGCCTCTGAAATCCTTGCAGCACATCGGAGAAAACCCGGCGTTATTCAGTGCATCAGCGGACTGGGATAACGATGGGACACTGGACAAATGGTTGAACCGGATCCAAGAACGAACCAAGCAGGCCATGGCTCTCACTGCCGAATCCCCAGACGCATCGCCGTCCGGCCAAATGGACCCAGCGATGGCCGCGGGACTCACGGAATTGTTCTTGGCAACAAAGGATGACCTGCTGCCATCGGTGGGCAAGGAAACAGCCTTTCTGCTCGACTTCGATCAGCGAAGCCGACAATGGCATCCCATGGCACCGCCGTCCGCGGATGCTTTGCCGATCCCGCCCCTGCACTTGTTTATGAGCTCACTGACGCCGAACGACATCGCCGCGCGTGGCGTCGCTATTTCGACACAATCAATCCTCTGTTTGCGGCGTTTGGTCCGTTGATGGGCCTGCCGCCCGGACAAGGATTGCCCCCCGCGATGGAATCAGCAATTCCCGATGGCGTCTACCTGCAGGTGCCTGGTGTTGAACTGCTCGGTGCCGACCCAAAGTTCTCGCCTGGGCTGGCACTCACATCAGACTGGGCGGTCTATTCGCTCTTCCGAGAACAAGCCGTCGACTGTGCCCAAGCGAACTCGCCTTCGTTTCCACCGCCTCTGAACGACCTCAGCCGACCATTGATCGCCGCCGGGCACATTGATTTCCTGCAATGCGCCGACGCGGCGCAAACTTGGCTGGAGTACGCCATGCCGATGGTGCGACAAATCAATCGCAACCAAGAGCCACCCGACTTGGATGCAGAGCCAAGCAACGCGCCGGACATGGAAGAAACGGCCGAATTGGTCGCCATCGCAATCGACTTGCTCAGGCAGATCCCGTCCTACACGCATGCCACGTACGTGCAAGACAACTCAGTCGTCACCCAGTACGTCGTCAAGATTCCCACGCTGCGTCCGGCGGCGAATCAAGAGTGATCTCGAAGGCGCACCATCGACGACCTTTCAAATCGGTCGTGACGAATGCTCTCGACAGGCTCCCGGTCAATGCCAACCGAATCAGTCGCGGACGGGCATTCGGACCACTTTGCCGCTGATGGCGGGCAGGGCCTCGATGTCGGTGGTGGCTCGCGAGGCGGCGCCTTCGCTGGCTTCGTGAGTCATGATCACCAACGGCACGGTGTTGTCCGATGCATTGGCTTCATCCTTCGACTTGGGTTCGTGTTGGATGACCGAAGCGATGGAAATCGATTGGTTGGACAACACGCCAGCGATCGCAGCCAACGTCCCCGGATCGTTTGCGACTCGCAATCGCAAGTAGTAACGACCTCGCAGCCGATCGGCATCACGCTGGGCCGTGCGAGGTGGCCGCTCGGCGGAAAAGTACTCGAGCGTTTCGAACGTGATGGGTGTGCGTCCGACAGCGGTGTCGATGACATCGGCGACCACGGCGGAGGCGGTCGGCATCTGCCCGGCACCCAACCCGTGATAGAAAACCGGCCCAACCGCATCGCCAACCACACGAATCGCATTGAACGCGTCGCGGACTTCGGCCATCGGAGTGCCGATCGCGACTAACGTCGGGGCGACGGACAATTCCAGTTCGCCATCAACCAATTGAGCCGTCGCCAACAACTTGATTCGGTAGCCCAACTCGCGAGCGTAAATCAGATCAGCTGGGTCCAGCCCATCGATTCCGCTGCGAGGGATATCCCGCCAGTCCACGGTGGCTCCGAAGGCCAAGTGCGACAGGATCGCCAATTTCTGAGCCGCGTCGGTTCCATCGACATCCATCGCGGGATCGGCTTCGGCGTAGCCCAACTCTTGAGCCCGTTTGACGGTCTCGTCGTAGCCGGCTCCCTTTTCGTCCATTTGCGAAACGATGAAGTTGCTGGTTCCGTTGAGAATTCCTTCCAGCGATTCAATTTGGTTGGCCGACAAACACTGGCTGATATTCGCGATGATTGGGATGCCACCCGCCACGGCGGCTTCAAACGCGATGCTGCGTCCGAGTTCGCGGGCTCGGGTGAACAATTCGGCGCCGTGTTCGGCCAACAACGCTTTGTTGGCGGTGACGATGTCTTTGCCGGCTTCCATGGCCCGCAGCATGACTTCGCGAGCCGGTGACAATCCGCCCATCAATTGGATGACGACGTCGATCTCAGGGTCATTCAGGACATCATCGATCGAATCGGTCAGCACGCCTTCGGGCAAATCGATCCCACGAGGTTTGCTGAGATCACGGACGACGGCTTTGGACAACCAAATGGTTTTGCCCGCGTGGCGAGCGGTTCGATCGCCGTGATCGATTAACAGACGAGCCACGCCGGCCCCGACGGTTCCCATTCCGATGATGGCGACGTTGGTCCGATCCGATGATTTTTGCTGGTTGGGTGTTGCGTTCATGTGGGGGATGGTAATCAGAGCCCACAACCATTGAACACGGGGGTCATCGAGAATCCGCGATGAAGTCTTTGGCCCGGATGGGAGATTCCGGTCATGCGGGCCGATTTGGCCGCCGAAATGGGTCCAGCCCACGCATGAGGCAAAATGACGGCAATCAAAAGAAAACGGCGGTGCAACGTGCCCAAACGCTGCCCCGCCGTTCTCATTTTCAATCGCAAGAAACAATCAGCCGGGTCTCGGTGCCGCAATCCCACACCACGACACGTGCTCCCGTCTGTCCGTTTCGGCCATAGCGTCGGGTCCTCCACTTGGTTGACCACGCCGGCTAGTCGTAATGTTCGGCAAAACCGAGCCTCTGGCGAATGCGAATTCCGCTAGAAAGTCGACTTCATCGATCGGTCTTGGTTGACCTTGCCGGTTATGGCAATTCGGGTCGCCACAATCCAGATTTATCCACTTTCGATCTTGTGACCGATCCGGCGGCTTTGAGAAACTTGAGCCTGATTCGAACCTTTCACGTTCGAATATTCCCGACCAATCGCTTCCGCCGCTGCAAGGATGCTCCGATGGCAATCGGCCCCCTGACCGACACATCCACGTTGTCGATCGATCGCCTGTACGACCTCTACCACGCCATTGCTGAACGAGACCACGCGTTTCGTCTGCAATCTCAATACGGCAGCACGCCACCTCCCAAAGGGCACTGCGAATTTCGTCCGCTGGGACGCCAGACGTTTGTGCAACGCGTGCTGCACTACGACTCGCTTCCCTCGAAAATCGGCGTCGCCTTCCGCGCCCGGTTGGCTCGCCAAGCGGAAGCCTACGGCGTGGATCCATTGAGCAAGTCTCTCAACAAGGTTCACGCTGCCTGATGAGCGACCAAGGCCAAACGCTGCGACAAATCCTGCGTGCTGCCCACTGTCGCAGCACGCATCATCACTTCGCTTTGGACGCGACGGAATTGGTGCAAACCGAATCCGGAAAGCGTTTGGCTTCGCAATTGTTACGGCATCACACCCGCTATCTCACGGGTGCCAAAGATCCCGACGTGCGCTTTCGCGATTTTCAGAATCACGTCGTTCACGTCGACGATGGCTATTGGGGCGGCGCCCCACGCGTTGCACACCAGTGGTACGACCGACTGCAGCGATACCTGCATCAATCGCGTTTCGGCGACGCGGCCCACGCGGCCGGTGTGCTCAGCCACTACGTGACCGATCCGATTCAGCCACTCCACACGGCTCAAACGCCGATGGAAAAGGTCCTGCATCGGCCGATCGAATGGTGCATCACGCAGAATTACATGGACCTGCTCTCTGAATGGAAGCAAGATCCAACTCGAATCGTCTTTCAGTTGTCTGACCAACCCGGTTGGCTCGGCGAAGCGATCCTGCAATCCGCTCGCTTGGCCCACCATCACTACCAGACGCTGCTGGACAACTTCGACTTGGTGGCATCGGAAGTTGATTCCAAACGCGGCCTCAACGAAGTCTCTCGCCGCATCGTTTCGCAATTGATCGGCCTTTCGGTGACCGGATTGGCGAGAATCATCGAACGTGCCGCCGCGGACGCTGAACAACGAAACGGCCACCCCATTCCGACCGCCGGCCTGACTCTGCCGATGGTGCTCTCGACGATCCGAGTCCCCGATCGTTTGTGGCTCAAGCGAATCACTCACCAAACCGAACGTGCCAAAGTGCACCTGCTGGTGGATGAGTTCCGACGAACCGGCGATGTGGAGCAGAACTTGCCCAGCGAAGTTCGCGTTCTGCAACGGGTTCGAGTGATCTACCACCGCGAAAAAGAGTACCGGCAAGCCAAAGCCAAATTGGCCGCCGCACGCGAAGCTCTGTTGGTCGCCGAAAAAGCCGATCGCGAATCTCATTCCGACGAAGCGAACGTGCTTCCGTTCGTCAGCACCGAAGACAATGCCCGCTTGCACGTGGCCGACCCGCTGGTCGATGCACCTTCGATCGGCAAAAAGACCGCCGCCCGGTTCGCCGGCATCGGCATCCACACGGTGGGTGATTTCCTGAAAGCGGATGAGCAAACGATGACTCGTCGTTTGGACACACGCTGGATCACGGCCGACACCATTCACGCATGGCGTTGTCAAACGATGCTGATGTGCCAATTGCCGTCGATGCTGGCCCGCGAAGTCCAACTGTTGGTTGGAGCGGGCTACACGACCACCGATGCTCTCGGGAAAACGGACGTGGCAACATTGCAGGCGGCAGTTGAGACCTACGCTGCAACCTATTCCGGCCGCCGCTACCTGCGTGGTGCGACGCCTCCGACCATGGACCGGCTGGAGATCATCATTGGCGACGCGGCTCACGCGATGATCAAACTCAAACGCGACAACGCGATGCACCGCGACGAATCGGATATTCCTGGTTCGCACCGTGAGATTGATTCCAACCTTCCGCCAACCAACCAGCCAACGCAATCGCCTCAGCGACGCGCGGCCTGATTTCCAGAATCAAGCAAACTCAGTTGCCCGGCGTGACTTCGACTTCAATCATGCCGTCTTGCGACATCGGCACCGGCTCAGCGATTTCCGATGTAGCCGGCGCGGGTTGCACTACGTTGTAAGTCGTGGCCCCCATTGTCGACTGAACCGCCGTTGGATCAAACCGTCCCGACGTCACGGGACGCGGTGCGGAGACCTTCTCAGGATGACGGCGAGGTTCGAGGAACCGCCCCAGTTCATACGCGTCGCGTTCGGCTCCTGGGCACCAGGCTCCCTCGGTCAAGTTGACTTGGTTGTACGCCAACAACGAACCCTTCTCACGATGGAAGTCACGAATCGCGAGGTTGTAGTTGCTGATCGACTGATAGAACTCCGATTCGCTGGTGACCACTTGCCGTTGAGCTTGCAACAGGAAGTTGATGTTGTCGGTCCCATCGCGATAACGTCGACGCAACACTTCAACTTGACGCAAATCAGCGAGGTAACGGTTGTAGTTGGTTTCGACCAATTCGAACGTCAGGTCGATGGCTCGAGCGGAATCGGACAGGTCATGACTGATTCGCAGTTCGGTTTCCGCCAGGACCGCACGTTCACGTTGCAGATTCAGCTTGGCGTGGGCCACAGCGGAACTCGCCGCACGCAATCCAATCGGTGCCAAGAATTCGATGCCGGCGGTCCATTCTTGATAGTTTCCGCCCGTGATCGAATCGACCAAGTTGTCGTTGAGACCTTGATCCCCAGGTCCGATCAAGTTGTCACCCAAACCTCGCCAGCGGTATTGGCCGACAAAGTCCATTTGTGGACGACGGTTCAGACGCGAAGCCAACAGTTCCATTTCACGACGTTTGACCGTGAATTTTTGACGACGCACTTCGACGCGGCGGTCGAGAGCCTGTCCCAACGCACTTTGCCAATCGAACACAACTTTCGCGTTGAGCGGATCCGTGGTCGGACGCAGCAAGGCTCCGTCGGTCGCCGGCAAACCGATCAAGTAACGCAAGGCTTGTTCGCGAGCGTACAAACCGGTTTCACCGGCCAATGCGGATTTGACTTGAGCTTCGAATTGGTAGTACTGCGAACGAGCTTGGGCTTCTTCGTCACGCCGACCCGTGCCGACTTCCAATCGCACCTGTTGATACTGGAAAGTCTGCAACGCCGACTCTCGGCCCTTCGCGGTCGCTTCCAACAAACGATACGAGGTTGTCAGGTCCCAATAGGCTTGCTCAACATCGGAGACCAACTGGATCACGGCGGCTTCAAAATCAGCCAAGGCAACGTCTTCGTTGACTCGAGCGATCAGAACGCCGTTGTATTGGCCAACGGCTCCGCTGGCCCCAGCCGATCCGGCGATCCGGTTGTAAGTCGTTCCGGCACCACGCATCAAAGGCTGACGATACTCGGCTTCGAGAAACCCGATAAAATCGCTTTGGAATTGGCGGAACGGACGGTTGTTGCGGTCGTATCCGACATTGCTGCGCAACGCGAATTGGGCACCGGTTGCGGTGCGTTTCGACAATTCGTTGGTGAACGTCGCCTGGGTTGCTTGCGTTGTCGTTGGCGTGAACTGCGCCCCCAAACCAACGGCTGCGACGTTCTGAGGTTGATCGACTTTGTTCCAGAACAACGATTGGCTGTACTGAGCGTCAAAGTCGGACAACGCCGCTTCGACACCGCCCAGCGGATCCGCGTGAGCAAGTCCCGGAGTGAAGACCGTCGTCGCGGACGTCGGAGCACTCACCACGGCCCCACCTATCGTTCGCAGCACGGGGCTGGATCGCAACGCTTGCTGGACCGCTTGTTCGAGCGTCAACTCCACGCTGGGCAGATTGGCCGGGTCTTCCAGCGTGTTAGGTTGAGCCGCGGAGACGGCGGCCGACACGACCGGACTCGCACATTCGGTGACCTCCGGATACTCAATCCGCATCGCCGAGTGGTCGTGGTACGACGTTTTGGTGTCGTGCGGACCGTCCGGGATTTTCTGCGCCCAGTGGCATCCGCTGGTCAGAGTGGATGCCGCCATCGCGACGCCAAGCCAAGAGGCCAAGCGACGACGACGAACCAGTTTGCGCGACTTGAGAGACGTTTGCCGATCCATGGCAATCTCGATTCCATATCAGGATGGTTCCCTCTGCTCACACCAACATCCTTGTCGGTGTCCAGTCGCAGAGGCGGATAGTTTCGTTCGCCAAATCACTCCGCACTAAGGCAGAGCAATGATTCCGCCCGCAATCGCGGCGGCTTCCACGACAACAGCACGCCGTTCAAGCGGCGGTCGCTGCATCACGCAAGGAGCTGAAGAGCCGGCTCGGAAGTAGCCCTTGCTGTAGACGATGTCACATGGTTCCTGGATGGTTGCCAAGTACGGCAACATCGGAATCGTTGTGAAGAACCGTGCGCCGGCGGCGATCGGTTGCATGCATCCCCAACGTTCGTGACCGTGTCGTTCCAACATTCGGTCTTCGAAGTACAACGGATGCGAATAAGTGTTCGGTGCCGTCCAAGGCAGGACCGTTCCGGCCGCCACCATTCCGCGAGCGAATGGCTCTTCGGGAAGCGGAATCGCAACCGCGTCCTCTTGTGAATCGAAGTCATCGGGCAAGCGACCATTGCCAATCGTTGAAGTGTCCAGCGACACCGCACGAAGCGATGGCAAGATGATCCGGCCATCGGTCACATCGGGCAAGCGTTCACTGATGAACGGTTGCGCGAACATGCCGTCCCCGTCCTTTTCCTCTTCTTTCGCGTCGGCGATGATTTCATCCCGCAACGACATTCGGTCTTTTCCGTTGTTGGCTTCTGCTCGATCACTTTCCGTGTCGTTGCGAAGCAAATCTCGCAAACGCTGACGACGAGCCTCATCGGCGTTCGCGGGCTCAGCATCGCTGGATGACTCGACCGCTGCATCGGCAACATCGTCATCGTCGATCATCGCGAATCCTGCGGCGGCGAAGAAGCCACTGGGGAGCGACGCCACGTGTGCATCCGGCGTGGTCAATGCCATTGGTTCGTCGGCGACGCCAATGGATGCGGTCGAAACCAAACATCCTGACAAAGCCCATGCGAACGTACGCCGACTCGGCCGAATCCCCCGGACCCAACGCATCATTTCGTAAAATCGATTGACCGAGAACTCTGCGAACATTCTCGACGTGTTCCGACGACGGACGGGGCCATCACCGAACCACCAATCCCATGTAGATTCCAGCATTGCGATCGTCTTCCTTGACGGGTCATGCAAAAAATGAAAGCTCGTTCAAACAACGACCTTCCCGTGCATCCTTCGGGTCGTGACAAACAATCACTCCAAATCAGTTGATCCACCTTGCGCGTTTGTTACGCCGGATCGGCACACATTCAGCACAACCCGCACAAACGGACCCGAACGATTGCCAGAGACAATTAGGGACCTCGACGACCCCCGGCTCTCGCCCTACCGAAACCTGCGGCACCGTGAAACTGACGATGGTTTCATCGCAGAAGGCAGCGTGGTGGTCGGACGGTTGTTGCAAAGTGACCTCGGCGTTCAATCCGTGCTGATCCATACCGGTCGCGAATCGAAGCACCTGCCGCTGATTCCCGAGGAAGTGCCCGTGTATTTGATCGATCGAGAGCTCGGCAAAGAACTGGCAGGCTATGACTTCCACCGAGGTGTGCTGGCGCACGGTGTCTGCCCCACCATCCACCCGATGGAGGCCTTCCGCGATACAGCCCAACCATCACTCGCCTTGGCATTGGTGGGACTGAGCGATCCCGAAAACGTTGGCAGTCTGCTTCGTTCCGCCGCGGCATTGGGCGTCCGCGACATATTGCTGGGACCGCAAACGATTTCGCCGATGACACGACGAGTGATCCGAGTCAGCATGGCGTCGGTGTTTCGTCATCGCTTCTATCACTTCGACAAACCTGCCGAACAACTGCGTGACCTGGCGTCCGCAGGATTCGCTTCCATCGCCACCCTATTGGATGACTCAGCTATCCCGCTGATCGATTTATCAGATTCAATCACATCTGAACGCCGAATTTTGATCGTCGGCAATGAAGCCAACGGTGTGCCACCCGAAATCGCAGAAGCCGCCACCCACCGCAGCACTCTGCCAATGCGAAACAACACCGACAGTCTCAACGTCGGTGTCGCGTCCGCCATCTTCCTCTACGAGTTGACTCGATCGTGCGGAACCGACCATGTCGAGCGCTGAGCTGCCAAACCTGCTGTCCGCGTTGTTGTCTCATGCAACGCATCGCCCAAACGACATTGCGTTGGTTGATGCCCAAACGGGCGATGCCATTTGGACATGGGGTGAGTTGGCGTGCCGCGTCGACGAAACCGCGGACGTGCTGCGTTCGAAATTTCCGACGGAAGACGTATTCAAACGTTTGACCTATCGATGCACCAATCATCCCAACGATGTGGTGTTGGCGCTTGCCTGCATTGCGGCGGGAGTCACTGAAATTCCAATCGATGCATTTTTGCCCGCAACTCAACAAGAAACCCTGATTCGGCGTTCGCAAGCGTTGCACTGGGACCATGACGCTCAAGCTGATTCGATTCAATCAACCGATTTGGCTGATGCAGTCACAAACTTGGAAGGATCCTCACGCGAGATTGACTTACACTCACCGTCGTTGGTTCTTTGGACGAGCGGGACCACCTCTGAACCTCGCGGTGTGATGCTTTCCCAGCACAACCTCACCAGCAACGCGAAAGCGAAACTGCTGGCCGTCCCGCAAGTGAAGTCGGACCTGCGATTGTCGTTGCTGTCGATCGCTCACGCATATGCTCGAACCAGCGACATGGGAACATGGTTGCTGTCCGGTTGCCGATGCAGTCTCGGCCGAGGCCGTTCCACGTTGCGTTCGCTGCCGAAATCTCTCTCGCCAACCTTGATCAACGCCGTGCCCGTGTTGATCGATGAGATCCTGAACCGAATCGAATCTGGCCAGACCAACCTGCGATCGTTGCGTTTGCTCGGCTGTGGCGGCGTCGCGATGTCCTCGGTGCACTTCGAGCGATGCCAGCGAAACAACATCGGCGTCATCCAAGGCTACGGCTGCACCGAGACGTCGCCGGTGATCTGCAGTGCGTCCCCTGACAACGCGTTCCCGAATCGAGTCGGCCCCTTGGTTTCGGGCTGGGAATTCAAAGTGGACGAAGGAAGACTCTTCGTTCGAGGCCCCGGCGTGATGCTCGGCTACCTCGATGATGAAGTCGCAACGCAGCAGAAGATCTCGCCGGACGACTGGCTCGACACCGGAGACCTGGTTGAGATCCATGACGATGGCCAATTTCAAATCCTGGGTCGCGCCGACGACGTGATCGTGCTGGACAACGGCTTCAAAGTCTTTCCCGCCACCATGGAACGCCAACTGATACAGCTTGAGGGAATCGAACAAGCGGTCCTGCTCCATCACCAACGCCAGCTGTGGCTACTGCTCTCACTCACCCCGTCACAAGCAACCACCAATGCCCAGCCCAGCCACGATGCAATCGAATCATGTCTGGCAGAAACGCTTCCCCCCAGAACCACGGTGAAGCAACTCGAGTTATCCGAACCATTGTCCATCGAAACCGGTGAACTCACCGCCAAAGGAACCCCTCGCCGACACATCATTTGTCGTCGGCGACTTCCTACTCACTCCCCATCCTTTGATCGCTCGCCTCCTTCCAATCCTTGAGTTCGTTGGTTCGATCCGGGAGGTCAGCATGCTTCTGCGGTGCACGTCGAGTTCGAGTGAACTGTCGCCAATGAGCCAGTCGCACTGGCATGCACAGACAACGTGCAAGCATTGCTAACTTCCTGGGCACTTCTGAGCCCCCCCGCAACGGATGACAACCTCAAGGAAACCGAAGACGCTCAAAATGCATTAATAAATGCTCAGAAAAAGCTCATCCCAGCGAGTCACCCAACTGCATTCGATCCACAACAACGGGGATCCAAATCCCGTTAACCATTTCAACAACGAACAGGTGCGAAGCTAGCGACCCAATTGGCTTTTGAATTGCAAGTTGAGAGGCATTAGGAATCGGCAGCCAAGATTCACTCCGTGTCGAAACACCGAGAAGAATATGCGCTCGCTGAAAACAGGAATCTGTTTCTCTGAAATCTTCCATTCATTCTTCAAAGCCAATCGAAGGATTCTCATGCCTGACTACCGCAGCAACCCTCGCAAATTACGGAATGCATTCACGCTTGTTGAATTGCTGGTGGTTATCGCAATCATCGGCGTGTTGGTTGGATTGCTGCTTCCAGCTGTCCAATCCGCTCGCGAAGCGGCACGCCGGATGAGTTGCTCGAACAACATGAAGCAACTCGGACTCTCGATGCACAACTACCACGATGCCTTTCGGAGTTTTCCCTACGGCCATCTCAACACCGGGCTATCAGTGACCCACAAACGAGATTCCTGGTACCAAAACATTCTTCCGTTCATCGAACAACAGGCCTATGCCGAAAACTATCGGAATGCCGCCACGATCTACAGTGTTTACGAAGCCGAATGGATTCATCGCATGCCCGCGGAGCTCGCTGGAATTGCGGTCCCTTCATTCATGTGCCCTTCTGAACCTTCCGGCCCTGCTCGCGGTGGCGGTGGATCTGACAATGGTTTCCAAGGTAGTTACGGTGTTTCCGCTGGTGGAGGCACTTTGCCTCAAGATCTCCTAGGAGGGATCACTCCGGATGAAATCAACATCGTAAAAACGGATCCGGGAGGGATGTTCGGTGAGACGAGGACCTATAAGTTCAGAGATTGTCTCGATGGAACGTCTAACACACTACTCGCCAGCGAGACGATCATTCGCGGCGCGAGCGGCGGAAGCTGGGGAGGCATGGGAGGCTATTGGGGTGGTTCTCCTCACGGATCCTTCGGCTTCTCTTCAGCAGAGCCCCCAAACACATCCGTTCCCGATCGTGTGTATTCCTGCAAAAGCACAAATTTCCCGAAATCACCTTGCGAGAACGGAAATGCCGATGGTCTCACAGGTCGTTGGAACTTCGCTCGCAGCAATCACACCGGCGGTGTCTTGACCGCGATGTGTGATGGATCAGTTCGGTTCGTCACCGATTCAATCGAACGTCAAATCTGGCGAGACTTAGGCAATCGCGCCGATGGTCACATCCTTGGTGAGTTCTAGAACTCGCTCACCACCGGACACTTACATCTCTTGCTTGCTCACCAACATCCATCCATACCATGATTCATTGGAATCTATCGTCGATGAATAAGAATTTTGCTTGTTCGATTGGACTCACTGCACTGTCACTGACCTTCGCTGGATGCTCGGGAGGGAGCGATCTCGACTTGCAACCCGTCACCGGCACTGTGACATTCGATGGCAAGCTAATTGAGAACGGTCGAATACAATTCCGTTCTGTGTCTGGTGGGCGGCGCAGCTTCAGTGCCGCCATTGAAGCTGGTGAGTACGCGATGGAGACTGCCACCGGACCGATGACCGTCGAAGTCCGTGCCTCCAGACTGATCGAGGGTAAGTTTGACACGTCCAATCCAGATGAGTTAACTCCGAAGGGCGAGATGTACATTCCTCAAAAATACAATTCTCGCACCGAGCTGACCGTGGATGTGCCGTCAGGCGGAGACACTCTGGACTTCGACTTGCTCGACTCTTAACAGACATTCGGTTTCGAACAAGCCCTTCGAACCTGCACAAATACCATGTCGTTCGAAACCCGAGAACTGACCGCCAAGGGAACGCCGCGGCGACCAATCATCCGTCAGTGACGACTTTCTTGACGACCAACAATCCATCGCTCCCAATGGCGGCCACACCGCTTCCATCGTCGGACCATTCAAATTTCTGAACGTCCTGCAAAAGCAACTTCGGCTGATCGACAACTGCTTTGAATCAGGTGACCAAGCTGGACGAGTCTTGAGTGCTTCGGGTATCAAGAGCTGTAGGTCGCTGAAGATCCGGTCATAACAAAACAACCCTTGTCGTCGGCCGTCCGAATCGAGGACCGCCCCGACGAACGCAATATAACGGGCGTCAGGGGACTCGGCTTCATACAATGAATCCGCACTGTCAGGCAACTGGATCGACCGCAGGTCCTCCAGCGTCCGATCTGCAAAATTGTCCTGCACGCGCTGCTCGGCAATTTCGATTGCTTGTTAAACCGCTGAGTGCAACTCCGGTGTAGCGGTGCCCCAGAATTCACCAGAGCCTTGCGTCGGCTTCCAGCGTTCATCCTTCGCGTCTTCCGGCACGCGAACCATCCGAAGAAGCCGCGTCCAACTCAACGGGTCCAACGATCCATCCACCCAGCCGACGGGACGCACGCAGAATGGCATGCGCCGCATCCACATCTTCTGAGTCAACCAAACCGACGATTGCGTTCATCGCAACGACCAACGTATCGACGTCGCGTTCCACCTCCATTTGTCTCACCCAGTGTGACAAAGGGAGCCCCTGAAATAGTTTGCCTCTGCCCGCCGTCGAGGCTGCCTCTGCAGTCGGCTCATTGACCGGTGACGTGCTTTGATGAACTTGGACGACCGTTTCTTCCCCTCTTCGAACCGTCACTTAGTCGTCGCTCAGCGTGATCCCGTCAGAGTTCGCTTTCAGTTGCACGTTGTAGGTGCCACTGCGAAGTGTGATCGCGTTGCCTCCCGTTTCCACTTCGAGTTCTTCCACCGCTTGATCGCCTCGCACAATTTCGATCTGCAGATCATCTTGTGGGCTTTCGATCACCAACGTGCCCCGGTCAGTCTGGATGGTCACCACGATCGCCGCCAACAAACACAAAAAGCAGCCGCCAAGTCCCAACATCCAAGTTCGATTGAATCGACGTGGGGGTGACCGCGACGGATCGGGTGCAGGCACTGCTGCTGTGGACCAAGCGGGCGGTTCAGGATCATCGTTTCGTAACGCTTGAGCGATCAGGCGTTTCAGCCCCCTTCGGTCGCTGAGTTCTGGGTCGTCGGCAAATCGAACGAGTGAATCCGCCACTTCGGCCGCAGAGCTGGGGCGATCAGCGGCTTGTCGCTGCAACAGATCCGCGACAACTTGATTCAGGTCCTCTGGAACACTCGGCACCACGCTGCTCAGCGACCGAGCGGGCTGGGTGGTCTTTTCGATCACCAGTGGTGCAACACCTTGATTGGATTGATGAGCCGATTCACCACAGAGCAATTGGAACAGAGTTGCGCCGACACCATACAAATCCGCCCTTTGATCCACGGTGGACTGGTTGGACAATTGCTCTGGTGCGGCGAACACCAAAGTCCCCAAAACATGCCCCACGGTCGTGACTCGCAAATTCGCCGCTGCTTGACCATCAAACACCAACCCCAGATCGAGCAATTTAACTTGACCATCTCGAGTCAACATCACGTTGGAAGGCTTGACATCGCGATGAACCAAACCCGCCGCGTGTAGCGCCGCCAGAGCCTGACAGACCTCTCGCATAATGGTGGTGGCCATGCCGGTGCTGAGCGGCCCCAATCGACGAACGACGGCAGCCAGATCCAGGCCGTCGAGGTACTCCATCACCAAGTAGTGCCGACCACAGGCGTCCCCCGCATCGGTCGCCGCCACAATATTGGGGTGTTGAAGGGAGGCAACAGCCTGCATCTCACGCTCAAACCGTTGCAGCCAATCGATAGATCAAAGGTCCATACAAATGGACAAACCGTCCCCAAGCTTCCGCGGCCCCATCGCGCGTTGCTATCAGCAACGAAGGATGGGTCGTCGGTTCCACTATGGCAGTCAACTTGAAAGACCTCGGTCGCGGAGAAGTGTTGATGTTCCACGACCGAGAATAACGATCCAATCAGGCGGGGTCGTAAGCTTCGCTGCCCAGTCCCCTGCCCCGTGGCATGTACGCGCACATGACGATGCCAAGGAAGTACAGGAATAGCAGTGGCACCGCGAGAGCCACCATGCTGGTCACGTCGGCTGGTGTGACGATCATCGAGATGACAAAGATCACCAGCACCGCGACTCGCCAACTACTGATGTAGTCTTCCGTTTGAACCAAATCGATGCGTTGCAAAAACAACATCACCAATGGCAATTGGAATGCGACGCCAAATCCCAACGGCAACATCAATACAAAATTGACGTAGTACGTCAGCCGAGGCTCCACCGCGACGTCCATCGAACCATTGAACTGCAACAAGAACGTCAAGACGTAGTGCAGTACCAAACCGAAAGCGAGCACGACGCCCGAAACAAACAGCACGACGCTGAATGGCAGGTACACGTACACGTATCGACGTTCGTGGTTGTGCAAACCAGCCGCGACAAACGACCAAAGGTGATAGAAGATCATCGGTGAGGCGAGCACCGCTCCGACGATCAAGCCGGCTTTCACCCAAATCATGAACGGCTCTTCGATCTTCAACGAACTCAGTCCGCGTTCGCTGCGACGAAGCTGGATCGTGGGCACCAATTCATCTGGGTTGGGGATCGTCCCCATGGATTGCATCAATTCCGCCGTCGTGATTCTGGCGGGAACGGCCAACAAATCCTCTTCTTCCTCGCCAGCGTCTGATTCGGACTCTTCACTTGAGTCAGCAGCCTGTTCAGGTGCGGCTGCAGTGGCCTTCTTCGGCTCAGGAATGCTGGCCGTCGGCAGCGTGTACACCACGTCCGCAATCAGAGAGTTTGCCGTCAAAAATTCGTAGAACCGGCTGACTTGCGGATTTTCCTTGCGGTCCGGCAGTCCCATCTCCTTCAAGTCGCGGTCGGCGTTGTACTCGATGATTGCCTGTTTCAACGGTTCCTGGATGTAACGAACCACTCGGTTGGCGAACATCAAACCGACCGCCAATCCAATCAACAACCAAATGATTGCTTTGACCAGAGAGCCACGGAGTTCTTCGAGATGCTCCCCGAACGTCATCGTCGAATTGTCGAACAAATCGTCTTTGGGTCGCGCCAGTGCTTCCACGGGTTTCTATCCACCAGGGGAGGGAGGGTACATTGTGTTGAGTCATTCAGTGTGGAACCATTCTAACTGACCAATCCAATCTCGCACGGTGCCATTCATGACCGATCCAACTTCCTCTTCCAAACCCGCGACCTCGGTTTCCGTTGATTCTTTTTCGCCGCAGACGCTCACTGGCAAACGAGTTCTGTCGTTTGTGGGCGAAATTTACGAGGACTTGGAGCTCTGGTACCCAAAACTCCGTCTGATCGAAGCCGGAGCAGAATTTTTTGTCGCAGGCCCAGAAGCTGGCGAAAAATACAACGGCAAACTTGGCTACCCCTGCGTGAGCGACTTGGCCATTGAGGATTGCGAAGCCGATTCCTACGACGGATTGCTGGTCCCAGGCGGTTTCATGCCCGACAAATTGCGACGAGACCCCAAGGTGTTGCAACTCGTCCGGGACTTTGATGCGGCCAAGAAACCCATCGCCGCCATCTGTCACGGCGGTTGGATCCCGATCTCAGCGGGAGTCTACCGTGGCGTTCGTGTGACCGGATCGCCCGGTATCAAGGACGACCTCGTCAACGCCGGTGCGATCTTCGAAGACGCCTCGGTCATCGTCGACGGGCACCATGTCAGCAGCCGCCGCCCCGACGATCTGCCCGATTTCTGCCGCCACTTCATCGCCCTGCTCGCGTAAAGAACCTGTAGCTCGGTGGTCCCCCGCCGAGACGAGCATGAACTCACGGCGGGGACCGACGTGCTACAGGTTTTTGAGATCCTTCACGCGGACGGATTTGTGGACGTGAATCGATGGAGCGCTGCTTGGCGTTCGGATGCAGCGAGAGGGAACAATTGAGGACAATTGTTCTACTCGGGTGCCACCGCCGAGACGCCAACCTGATAGGGGTAGGGAAGTCCGGTTGAGCCGGACTCCCCTCCCTCAGAACCGTACGTGCGGTTCTCCCGCATACGGCTCGCCAGTCAGTGGGT